>CAZFMJ010000051.1:0-20383 GCA_964520045.1 uncultured Elusimicrobiales bacterium
CGGCTCGGCTCAAAATCGACAGGCCAAATGACCAGTTATTTATTGGACACTACACTAGCGCAAGGAATTTGACTTGATACCATATAACTCTGTATATTAGTACGTGGCATCCGACATATACATTATTACCAGCGAGGTTACAAAATGAAACTGAACTTATTAAGGAATACGGCAATAATCATGTCCCTCAGCGTATTTTTTTGCGCATGCGCGAAAAAACAGGTCAAAAAGGACAAAACTCCCGGCCAAACTACGCCGACCGCCGAAGAATCCATAATTCAGCCTGAAGACGAAATTTCAGAAGCGGATATCCGCGGAGACAAATTCACCGCAAGCGACGTCATCGCGCCCGTGCTGTTTGTATACGACAAATATACGCTTTCGGAAGAGGCCCGCGCCGTCATCCAGAAAAATGCCGAACAGCTCAGAAATCATGACGAATGGGAAATAATCGTCGAAGGCAACTGCGATGAACGCGGCACCATAGAGTATAACCTCGGACTCGGACAGAAAAGAGCAAAAGAGACGCGCGATTATTACGTAAGGCTCGGCATACGGGGCTCCCGCATAGGCACGATTTCTTACGGGAAAGAACGCCCGGTCTGCTATGAAGCCACGGAATCATGCTGGACCAAAAACCGCAGGGCGGACACAAAGATAAGGCTGAGATCGTCAGCCGCCGCAAAAGCATCCAACCCGAAAACGCAGCAAACCAGCTCAGATTAAAAACTTATGGCCCGAACAATCTCCCGCCGGCGCCGCCGGTTTTCAGGCTTGCCCGCCGCCGCAGGCATAATCATTTTTTCATGCCTTGCCTGCGGCTGTCTGGCCACCCAGCAGGATGTGCTTCAGCTTGAAAGCCAGCTGGACGAACTTCAATCCACAATAAAAAATATGCAGAAAAATCAGGCCGACCTTGCGGTAAAAATGGATAATCTTTCGGCCGACCTTGTATCTTTTTCCGAAAATCTCAAAGATTCCACCGAACCCATCTACAAACTTTCCGAGAAGCTGGACGACCTTGAGACCAAAATGGGCCAGAAAGTGACGGCATTGGGAAACACCATAAAAAAAGAACAGGAAGCTGCGGAAATAGCATTACTGCCCAGCAAGATATATCATGACGCTTATATAAATCTCGCGAGAAAAAATTACGACGTGGCCGCGCAGGGATTTCAGCTTTATCTTGAAAAATACCCTGACGGGGAAATGGTGGAAAATTCCTATTACAATTTAGGAGAAGCTTTTTCTGCGCAGGGAAAATGGCAGGACTCCGCCTTAGCATACGCAAATATTCTTGATAAATTCAGAAACAGCGGCCAAACGCCGGTGGTAAGACTCAAATACGCTGCGGCTCTGCTGAAAACGCCGGGAAACCACAAAGACGAGGCGGAACGGTATCTCCAATCCATAATAAACGATTTTCCCAATACTCCTCAGGCGAAACTAGCCGAAGAACAGCTGGAATCGCTTACGCCAAAACCGCAGAAAAACAAAAAACAGGCCAAGCCCGGCAAAACAACGCCCAAAAGCGGACAATCATACTCATCTCCGGAATAATTTAGGATTACAATGAAAATATTTTTCGCCCCCCTGCTTTTGTCTTCATTTCTGGCGGCTTTTGCCTGCGCGGAAACGAATATATATCTCGGCATCTCCTCTTCAGGCAAAGACAAAGAAAAACTGGTAATGGGCCTGCCCTTGTTTATGCCGGAAAGGCCGGGGAGCAAAGAAGACGCGCTGTTCGCCGGACGAATACGAAACATCATCAGGGCGGATCTGATGTTTTCCCGGTATTTTGAAATAGCGGAAAACGGCCCCGCTCTCAATACCGCGGAACCGGTCGATAAACTTATGGAGGAGTGGAAGAAACTTGGATGCCAGCATATCCTGACGGGAAAAGCCGCCGATCTTGGCGCCGGCTGGACCATCTCGGCGAATGTTTACGATTTAGGCCGGATGGAAGCCGTGATTGAAAAATATTACAGAGGCGAGGGAATAAATATAAGCCGCGCCGCGCATATGTTTTCCGACGAAACAGTCTGGCGGCTTACAGGCAAGCCGGGAATAGCTCACACAAGAATAGCCTTTTCCAACGACCAGACAGGCAAAAAAGAAATCTACATAATGGATTATGACGGCGCGAATATAACCAAACTCACCAGCGACGGCGATATGGCTCTTCTTCCCAGATGGTCTGCCGACGGAGCCAAAATATACTACACCACATACCGCTACGGCAATCCCGACATGTTCGAGATAAACCTTAAACAGGGGAAAGTAAAGCCTTTTACCACGTTTCAGGGATTGAATATCCCCGGCGGGATATCTCCGGACGGTAAAAAAATGGTCATGACCCTGTCGCGCCATCACGATCCGAACATATATCTGCTGGACATGGAAACAAAAGAAATAAAACCTATAACCAATCATTCAGGGATAGACACCTCGGCCACCTATTCTCCGGACGGAAAACAGATAGCTTTTGTCTCAGACCGCACAGGCAATCCGCAGGTGCATACTCTGGAACTGGAAAGCAGAAAGATAAAGAGGCTGACCAGACTTAACTGGTGCGATTCGCCCTCATGGTCGCCTTCGGGAGAATGGATAGTATTCGCGGGGAGAGAAAATCCGAAAGATCCGATGAATATTTACATTATTGATATAACAGGCAACCAGCTCAGAAAACTTACGAACAACGCCGGAAATAATGAGGACCCGAGCTGGTCGCTTGACGGAAGATTTATCGCCTTTACTTCCACCCGCGGCGGCGCGAGGCAGGTATATGTCATGGATTACGACGGAAGCGCCCAGCATCCCGTGACGGACATGAAAGGCAAGTGCTATACCCCCTCATGGAGCCCGTAAAAGGACGGTAGATGGAAGACGGTAAACGGTAGACGGAAAGAAAAAAACAAAAGATGTTTTCGTTTTGCCGTCTACCGTATCCCATCTGCCATCTTACTTCTGGGAGCAATTCAATTGCTCCCAATTTACTTCACACAGCGGAAACCGAAATTAAAATACTTTGTATTAGGCAAATGCCTGAACCGGTAGGCGCATCTCAGACTGCTTGCTCCGTCGGATCTCAGCCAGCCGCCCCTGAGAATGCGGTCCCTGCCGGAAGACGGACCCTGCGGATTTTTTTTACCGCTCTTCTTGTAATAATCCTCTCCGTACCAATCCGAACACCATTCCCAGACATTGCCGTGCATATCATAAAGCCCGTATTGATTGGGGTTTTTCCGGCCTACAGGATGCGCATCGCTTGCCGTTTTCTCATCCGCGGGATACCAGCCGTAATCCCCTAAAACATCGGCGTCATCACCGAAACTGTATTTAGTCTCCGCCCCGCCCCTCGCGGCCTTTTCCCACTCCGCCTCAGTAGGCAGCCTTTCGCCTCTCCATTTGCAGAACGCCGCCGCATCATTCCAATCGACATTGACGACAGGATGAGCATCGCTGCTCCACGAGGGCTGCTTCGCCGCTGCGCGCTTTGTTTCCTCGGCAAAACTGCGGTATTGAGCCGCGGTCACCTCATATTTATCCATGCGGAACGCATCAAGATAGATCTTATGCCTTGGATATTCGCCGGGATTTCCTTCGCCGTCGGGAGAACCCATCCAGAATTCGCCGGCCGGGATTAAAACCGTGTCGGAAAATTTGACTTTTGTCTTGACTGCCGCTTCCGCAATTTGCGGTTCGGCGCTTTCCTTGACCGCAGACGCGTTTTGAGAGGAACTGCCGTCCGCCGCCCCGGCCTGTGTCTTTAAAACTACATTTAAATCAGGAGAATCCGCAGGCTGAGCCGCAGACGCAGATTCCGCGTTTTGGGATTGAGCGGATTTGCCGTCAACTATTTCTTCGCCGCAGCAAATCTTACCCGCCAGTGAAATCACTACCGCCGCCAATAATATTCTTTTCAACATACTTTCCCCCTTTGTTAGTCCAGCCGTCTCGCTGTCTAGCAGCCTGACCGTCCAGCAGTCTTGCTTTCTTTATACGGCTTGAAACAGTGCCTGCACCGCGCTTCATATTTATCAGAGGCCCCCACTTCAATAAGTTTTTTACTGTGGGTAAGCCTCTGGCTGTGATTGGCGGGTCCGCCGCAGACCATGCATATGGCAAGCTGTTTGGTAACAAATTCGGCAACAGCCATAAGTTTTGCCGTATTATTAAACGGCCTGCCCCTGTAATCCTGATCAAGTCCGGCGACTATGACCCTTACTCCGGCTTTCGCCAATTTCTGGCATACCCGGATTATTCCGGAATCAAAGAAATGGATCTCATCTATGCCCACCACGTCCGTGTCGGCCTCCACGGCTTTAAGTATATCGGAGGATTTTCTGACCGGTTTGCACGGGATCTTCGACTTATCATGCGATATTATATGATTTCTCCCGTAGCGCACGTCCAAGAAGGAGTTAAAAGCCGTCACTTTCTGCCGCGCTATTTTTGCAAGTCTGAGTCGTCTTATAAGCTCCTGGCTCTTCCCGGAAAACATACTGCCGCATACGACCTCTATCCAGCCGGACGAAGAAGGCATGTGCATCATAAAATTTCCATCCTCATTTTATACTATATTGCTTCTTGTAATAATCCGCGTATTTGGACATGGACTTTAATTTTTTCCACCAGCCCTGATGTTCCCTGTACCATTGTATAGTGGCGTCCAATGCGTCTTCAAACGGGCACTCGGGCGTCCATCCTAAATCCCGCGTTATCTTTTCCGAATCAAGAGCGTAGCGCCTGTCATGCCCGGGTCTGTCCTGCACCTTTTTTATAAGCGATTCCGGCTTGCCCATTATTTTAAGCACGGTTTTCGCAAGGTTAAAATTCGTCCACTCGTTCATTGTGCCTATATTATAAGTCTCGCCGGCGAATCCCCTGTGAAGAACCGCATCCAAAGCCTTCACATGATCAAGCACATATACCCAATCTCTTACCTGAAGCCCGTCGCCGTACAAAGGAAAATCCCTATCCTGAAACGCATTGGTTATGAGGAGGGGCAGCATTTTCTCGGGATACTGATACGGGCCGAAATTATTGGTGCATCTGGTAATAATGCACGGAACGCCGTATGTCACCCAGTAAGAGCGCGCAAGCAGATCCGAGGCGGCTTTTGAAGCGGCATAAGGGCTGTTAGGCATAAGAGCGTCGCCTTCGCCTGATTTGCCGGTTTCTTTTGAGCCATAAACCTCATCGGTGCTCACATGCACGAATCTGGAAATTTTGTGCGCCTTGGCGGACTCAAGAAGCGTTTGGGTGCCCATAACATTTGTTTTGATAAACTCCGCGGGGGCAAGTATTGACCGGTCGACATGCGTTTCCGCCGCGAAATGCACCACGGCATCGGCATTTTTCATGGCTTCGGAGACTTTTTTCCTGTCCGTTATATCAGCCTTCAGCCATTTATACCGCGGGCTTGATTTTATATCTTTAAGGTTCTCGGGATTTCCGGCATAAGTCTTTTTGTCGATATTTATTATAGTGTAAGCCGGATATTTCTCGAGAATGTGCCTTACAAAATTAGATCCTATAAATCCCAGTCCGCCCGTAACTAAAATCCTCATAATTTGCTTTCTCTCCTTTTTAATTAAATCCGATAATAAGTTCAGGCTCGCCTTTCGGAGCCGTCAAATTTTTTTTACCGCGCTTATCGCAATAAAAGCAGGGCGCTTGCCGGAATCCGCACAATACGCGGATCAGGGTCTTGCTCTGTATCCCCGCGTGTTACCAAAAGCCCAAAACTGCTCCTATTGTCTGCTTTTTCCATAAACCGCTTCAGACCCATGGTGTCCTCAACAGCATCAATGCGTTTCCTGTATTTAACTTCAACGGGGATGCGTCTGTCTCCGGCGGTAATGATAAAATCCGCTTCAGGCTCTTTTATTGTTTCGGGATAATGATTTACTGTGATCTCGTCTATATCAGACAGAAAATAGCCTATAATTCCTTCCATAAGACGGCCGGCAATCTGTGAATAATCAGGAGCAGAATCTATCCCCTCAGGGTCTAACGGAATCTTTTCATTCAGCCATGCGGAGCGCAATGCATGATCGCATAAACATAATTTGTCATAACCTTTCCGCTTTTTCAAGCGCAGTTCAAGCGGCTGGACCAATTTTATCAGCATGGACTGATCTAAAAACCTCAAATAATACATGACGCGGTTAGCCCCGATATTCCCGCTATAAACCCTTTTAATTTCTTCCGCTAATTTCAGCGGAGCAGGATATTGCCCTGAATACCTGCAGCACATGCGGAAAACTTCTTCAAGCAGGCGCGGGTCTTTGCGTTTGCCCTTCCCCTCCCCCGCGCGCAAATCATGCTGAATAACCCTGTTTATTACGGTGTCAATAAGCAGTTTGGCGATTTCGGGCCATTTTATATCATGGCGTTCCTGCGCCGCGGGATAGCCGCCTCTCTCAGAAAACAGTTTAAATATTCTATCGCGCGCTTTTGAATATTTCCTGCCATGTTCAACCAGCTCTTTCCAGAATTCTATTTTATTAAACCCATTCCGGCCGTTGGGAAAAGAAAATGGCGGCAAATTCACATCAGACAGCCGGCCAATTTCTGAAAGCCGGAGCGGCCCTATATTAATCTGACTGACTCTTCCGGCAAGGCTTTCTTTCCCAAGCCCTATATGCAAAGCGCTTGAACCGGTCACAAGCACACGCGCATCGTTAGTGTCAATAAAATTTTTAACCTGTTCTGCCCAGCCGGGAAGGTTTTGGACTTCGTCAAAGAATATAAAAGCGGACCGTTTTTGGCGCGCAAGCTGGTTGAATGAAGTTTTTAAGATATTTTCCTCAAACCAGTACACGATATCAAGAATAGGCGATTTAGCGGCGAACTTAAAACTTTTCCAGTCAGGAAGCTCGTCGAATTGTATGTGGAGTATTTCATTGGGATGCGCGACGCCGTTTGACAGCATATGTTCAATAATCTGGTTTTGAATCGTGGTTTTCCCGACACGGCGCGGACCCCGTAAAAGCGTGACCGGCACCAGATTTTTTTGGAAATTATCCAAAATTAATTTAAACGGCCACCGTTTCATTTTAGGCACAGACTTGGCGGGTTTACCCTGCCACCAGGGATTATGCTCAATAAGCCGTTTTTCTATTTCCCCCGGTATAACATGCTTTGCAAATAGATTGTTCATGCGGAAACTTTTATTTCCAATCTCATTCTTTTGCCGGAGAAATCAGGCTTTACAAAATGCTTCCATGTCTCAATAAGCCCATCGTTAAATCCGAATTCCGGATTATATCCCAGCTCTTTCTTCGCCAGCGAAATGTCCGCCCATGTTCTGCGCACGTCCCCCGCCCTTTTCGGCATATAAACGCATTCAAGTTTCCTGCCCATTATGTCTTCAATAACGGCGATAAGCTCCAGCAGAGAATGGGTCTTGCCGTTTGCTATGTTATAAAACCTGCCCGCGGATTTTTTGGAAAACGCGGCTTTAATATTAGCCTGAACCACATTAGCGACATATGTAAAATCCCGCTCCTGCCTGCCGTCCCAATGAACCTGCAGTGGTTTGCCGTTTTTAGCCAAATCCATGAACTTGGGTATCACGGCGGAATACATCGACTCGGGATCCTGTCTCGGACCGAACACATTGAAATATCTGAGCGAAACCGTTTCAAGCCCGAAAGTCTTGGTGAAAAGCACGCAGTAATACTCTCCGGCCAGCTTGCTGGCGGCATAAGGCGAAACGGGCGCGGGGAGAAGGTTTTCCCTCTGCGGGAATATTTTGCCGTCGCCGTATAAGGAGCTGGAAGAAGCGTAAACCAGCCTTTTCACGCCGGCATCGCGCGCTCCCACCAGCACGTTCAGCGTTCCCGTAACGTTTACATCATTGGAATCGATAGGATTGTCCACCGATTTGGGCACTGAACGCAAAGCGGCCTGATGCAGAACATATGTCACGCCCTTCATCGCCCTTCTTACGGCCGACATATTGCGGATATCTCCGCGCAACAGTTCAACCTTGCCGGCGAAAGAAGTCATATGCTCCTTCTTGCCTGTTGAAAAATTATCAAGGATCCGCACTTTCTCGCCGCGGCGCACAAGCTCCTCGGCGATATTGGAGCCTATAAATCCCGCCCCGCCCGTAACCAGCCATAAAACGCGTTTTTTAGCCATAACCGCTCCTTACACCCAAATTTCACGAGAGACAAAGTGTTTACGCTTGAAAATCCACCCACAGAAAAATATGAAATTTCCCATAGTTTGGGCGTGGAATACTGTACCACTGGGACGGTGTTCCACGGGGTAATCCAAAGCGCAGCTCTCCTGAGCACACAGCGTCCCATTCTTTCCTTAAAAGTTTTGAGAATGGGTCGTCCCAAACTCATTGCTTTTAAGGATTGTTCGGGACGAAGGGGATTCCGCAACTGCGGAATCCGGGTTTATTTCCGAACATTATTTTAGCATTTATATCTTTAATTACAGAAAATTACGCCTGCAAGAGCCACCGCCACAAGGGAACCAGTGTGACGGTATGACGGCTTTTAATCTTCTCTTCGGCTTCAACGATATCCGTAATAATCAACAGCCGGCTGCACCGCAAATGCTTTGACGCTTCCATCAAAGCGTCCACTTCCCGCCGCCGCGTCTGCGGACGGTCAATATCATCACACACCTGCACCAGCGCCTCTATTGCTCTGCCCTTTTTTACCACGAAATCAATTTCACGGTTATTCGGGGATTTCCAGTAGAAAACCTCATATCCCCTCCTTAAAAGTTCGATAAAAACGATATTCTCCATAAGCCGCCCCCTGTCCTCGCTGAACCGGAACCCCATTGCCGTCCGAAGGCCGGTATCAATCACATAGACTTTGCGGGGATTGAGCATCTGCTCCTTAAGTGAATAGGCAAACTTGGACACAAAACAGAAAAGTCCGGCGGCGGAAAGGTGCGCAGAAAACCTCTGCACAGTGTCAAGACTGACCCCAATGGGAACTTTTACGCGGTTAAAAGGCTGAACGGTGGCAACATTTGTGAGATAGTATTTTGCCAACGCCTCAAGCCGCCCCGCCTCCCTAATTTTAAAACGCCGGATAATATCTTTCATCAACACATCCGAAAGATAAGTCTGAAGCAGCGGCATCTTCTGAGATTTTTCAATCAGCGCGGCCTTCGGAAATCCGCCGGATTCCATAAACTCCATCAGATAATTACGAATGAGGTGCCGTTGTTTAATTATAGCCGGCTCAGAGCCGTATTTTACCCCCTTGAACCCCAGAAACTCGCCAAAGGACAGCGGCATAACCGCGACATCAAGATGTCTGCCGGTTAAAAGCGTGCCGTACTCCTCGGAAAACATTTTTGAAGACGAACCGGTCACATATACCGACGCTTTTCCGGTCTCGCGCAGAAAACGCGCGAATTTCTCCCATCCTTTCACTTCCTGAACTTCGTCCAGAACGACATGGAGATATTCCCCTGACGGGAACATGTCAAGAAACTGCTCATACAGCCTGTTGAGCATTTCAAGGCTGGGAGCCGTAAACCTCGGATCTTCAAGATTCACGATAAGCGTGTTTTCAGGCGCAAGTCCCCCCGAAATTTTATCTTTCAGAAACTGCGTTACAATGGTTGACTTTCCGCTGCGCCGCACTCCTTTGAGCGTCACAACTTCTTTGGCCTTTTCAACCTCCGCCATCTGCCGCATATAAAGCGGGCGCGGCAGGCTGTCGTCGCGAAAGCCGCCCCAAAAATTCCAATCCGAAACAATCTCCATCAAATCCCGCAAAGCCATACTACCTCCTCATCGGTAATATAATACATATACTTACCGATATAACGGTAATAATATTTTATATTATCCGCAGACCGCTGTAAACCGCGGGGAATAAAGAGAAATTATCTGAGTTAAATATCTTCCAGCGCTTTTAAGTAGTCTTCACGGGAAATACCGGCAGTTTGGGCATTATTTATTACGCGGCAGAGAAACACGCACCGTAGTATTTAGCAGTTGGGGAGGGATCCAATTGTAACGCGGATTATCGGCTTTGCGCCAGCCAAGTTCCAATAACGCCTCGTCCAATGTTCCCATTTCCTGCAATTCTTCTAAAAACAATTTAACGGCGCTTCCGAGATTGCGCTTGGCTTCGGCTTCTGACTTTCCGCAAGAAGAAATATCCAGCGCAGGGGAATATGCTATATAATTTCCGCTTTCTTTCAGGATGTTAACCTTAAGTATTGTCTCATTTTTATTTATTTTCATATAAAGTTATCCGCATTGATATTATAATGCATTTCACATGGCGGTAATATGCGGTAGAATTATCATTAAACTTACGCTATCGGACTACTATTACTCGTTTGGATTGGTTTAGGCCGGGGCCTTCAATGCGGATGGTGTAGACGCCGCTGGATACTTTTTGGCCGTTGGAATTTGTGCCGTCCCATGCCACGGAATTAAGGCCGGGGTTGCTGGTTCCATTGAATAGTTCCCTAATCATATTGCCGATGGTGTCATACGCTTTTATAGTTACGCGCGCCACAGTCGGGGTGTTGAAGGTTATATAAGATTTTTCATTTTCGCCCGGCTTAAACAGACCATGATAAACCTTCATTTCCTGCGATGTTGACGGCAAGGCGGCGGAGCCTATAACTACCGGGCCATCCCGCTCGGTCAGGGGTTCGCCGGTTGATGCCGCGCTGCCCCGTAAGTCGGAGGCTTCAAAATAATAGGAATATGCCCCTGAGTTCAAGGCGGTGGAATAGGCATAAAACTTGCCATCTGAATAAACACTGTCACCGGCATCAACTTCAGTCATAGCAAAAGGACTGCCGGCAATTTCAGCGCCGCTGTTTTTAATATGCACCTTTGGATAACCGGCGGCAGGAGTATCATTGTCCAAGTCTGTGTATTTAACACGGAACACGGCAGTAAGCGGGCTATTGCCGGTTTCAGGGTTAAGCCCATCGGCAGTGTAGTTTAACTCGCCGGTCCAAGCAAGCGATGGGGTATTTGTTATGTCCGGTGCGTCGATTGAGGTTGTAGGCGTACCCGTGGCCTGTGTGCTGTTTATATCATAGGCTTCAAAATAATAGGTGTAGGTGGCTCCAGAGTTAAGCATTTTTGGATAGGTATAAATTGCCCCAGCGTTATAGACACCGGAAACATAAGTCATTGTAAATGGACTACCGGAAATTTCCACACCACCACTTTTAATATGGACTTTGGGGTAGCCAATTATAGGAGCTTTAGAATTTTGGTCAGTATATTTTACCCTATAGGTATATATCGTGCGCTGATCTCCGCCTTCAGGGTCTAAACCATCAGTAGAATAATTTGCCTCGCCAGTCCATGCTAACTCAGGAATGCTGATATACTGAACGTTATCCAAACCTCCTACTTCCTGACAATAACCAGCAAAAAAGGTTTTGGAAACCTCCCATTTAAGTTCATGCGTTCCATAACCAATACAAAGCGAGGCCTGTGGCCATGAAGTTGATGGAGTATAAATCTTATCATCCTGTTGCGACAATTCTTGCACAAAAACGCTATCCACATAAAACTTTAAAGCAAGCGTGTAATAGCTAGGAATCTCACGTAGCCACTTGAATTTCAATAGAAATGGACCTGTTACAGTTGTTTTAATCCATGCCGAACCCCCACATGTAGCAAGTCCACAAGCCACCACGGGGTAATCGCATGCCCACCAATATGAATTTCCGTTAGACCCACCCGTAGTCCACACCCCCGGAGCCCCAACCGCATCTCCGAGAATATCGGCGTATCCATGAATCTCACATAATAAACCCAACAAAACCAATATTCCTAGTTTTCGCACAAGAAACTCCCATTGGCTCAAGCCACAATCTTACACGATAAGATTTCAACTACAAGGCGGAAATTTGACCACTTCACACCTTAATCAAGCTTTTCCAATTCCAGACTTTCACATTGAGGACATTTAGGCTCGGGAGGTATATTATAATTTACGCTCCCCATCATGCCTACTCCACCGACTGATATGTTTTTATCCAAATCCGAGAACTCAAAGCCACATCTTCTGCAGCGAAATTTTTTAAGTTTTGCCATTGGTCCCCCCATGAGTTAAAAAATGGTTTTAAAGAAACAGTTTTATCTCCCCGAAGTTTCAAAATCATCTTTTGACTTAAAATACTTTGCCTCACAAATACATGGCGTGTCACGATGTTCAATTTTCACACCTTTCATCTCTGGATACTGACACGTCTCACTGTAATACTTACAGTTACCACAGATAGAATTTTGCCGCGCTTTTCGTTCAAATACCATATCGTTCCTTCCATGTAGTTCTGTTGTTTAAACAACTACGGATTTTTGGGTCATTTTAGCATCAGAGAAAAAGTGTCCGGCTCCTTTTCTCTCTGACTCCCTAAAATCCCCTCCATGTAATGCCTGGATAAAGTTTTTTGAACACTTTTTCACACGCAATTTGGCATTCCTGCTCCGATTCGAATTTTTCAAAATAGATCATTTTTGTTTCGCCGTTTTCTTTCAAAATAATAGCATCCCATTCCCGGCCCACATTCACATCTTCGCGGTAATTTTCTGCGGTACAGTCCAGTGACACAAAAACAAATACTTTTTTATTTCCAATTTTATATTCCATAACAATATCTTCTCCTATTCCTTATTACAATCTCGTGCTAACGATATCTCCCCAGTTGTATCTTTCCTTCGTTGGAGCAGATTGGGGTTTGGCGGCCTTCTAAGGCCTCGTTCATGCGCTGTTGGGTATAATTACAAAGCTCTGTGTCGGTCACAATGCCGTCTTTGTCTTTGTCGGCTTCGCCTTTCAAGCCGAGCAATAGGTAATAAGTGAAGTAGCCGTGGCCGGCTTTTTCAAATTCAAAACTAGCCTGGTTCTCTTTTGAGCCGGAAAACACAAAGGCCCTTTGCTGGTTGAATTTAGGCCCGGCGGCAATGCCGCGGTGCGCCATGGCGTATTGCTCAGGGGTGCGGCCTTCCTGGCCTGAGAAGCAGGAATCCAGCAGAACTATAACTTCTTTGGCCTTTGAGCCCTCCATGTCGGCTATCAGATCATTGAGGTTAATAAGCGTGCCGTTTCCCAAAGACGGGTCCAAATCGCCGTCGTTAGGCACTAAATAGGGCGCTCCGCGTTTAGGGTTGTCAGGGTCCGGCATGCCGTGGCCGGCGAAGTAAAACACTATGGTTTCAAAATCTTTTTTCACAAGCCAGTTATTAACAAGCGCCTTAATGGTTGAGCCTGTGGCCGCATCGTCCTTTACAACTTTTATGTTCTTTTGCGGGATGCCCATTACACCGCTCAGATAGGCGGCGGTTATATCGGCGTCCGTTGAAGGATAATTAAGGGAACTCACTTTCTTATATTTGCTTATCCCCACTACCACGGCGGCAGCTTTTTCATTTTTACCCGCTGTATCCGGCACAGGCTGAAGGCTGGCCAGCTGCTTTATTATTTCCACCTTTTTAGATTGGAATGCAATCCTTAATTCTTCAACTTTATTTGCATTAAAACCTTGGGCTTCAGTCACATGCAAAGAGAAGGATGCCTCTTTGCGCGGGATATTGTCAGGTATTCCGGCTTCAAGTGTAAATTGCTTATAAGAACCGGCGGGGATGTCACCTGCTTCCTGTGTGCCCAGAAGTGTTTTTATCACTTCATCTCCGTCCACAACTATCTGCACATTTTTAGCGGTCTGGCCGCCTGTATTTCTGACTCCAACTTTTATCTTGTAGGTTTCACCGGGCTCATAAACGCCATTGCCGTTAATATCACCGTCCTGTATGACCTGTTTTTCAAATTCAAGCGAAGGTGGCGCATTGGATATAAATTTCAAAACTTCCTGAGCGCGGCTGTCAGATATAGGGCCGGACAGCGCCGGCAGAGCGGCAATTACTCCTGAGGAGTCAAAATCCTGAAATACCGGCGCTATAGGGTCTTTATAGAAACTGCCAAGCGCCAATTTAAGAAGCTGGCGTTTTGAGAACCTTTTTCTTTCTTCGATTATGTTCAGAGTTATAGGCAGTTGGGGCGGGCCGGAATAATCCCCGTCTATTTTTGCGGTAAAGACTATTTTCCGATATTCACCCGGCTTAAGTGTTCCAAGATTCTGCTTTAAGGCCTGTCCGGCCAGTTCAACCTTGTCGCTGCCGGAAACCACCTCAACAGAAACATTCATGGCATTGGTAATTCCGCCGTTTATTACATAGCCGGTAACTTCAATTTGTTCGCTTTTTTCAATTATGCCGTTGCCGTTGCCGCTGGAATTGCCGGAGTTATCCTCACGAAAGGTGTATCTTGCAAGGGCTAACTGGGGCGGCGAGAACCCTTTAAGCTTTACCGTGAAAAGCAGTGGATTTGGGTTAAATCCGCGTGATTCTTTTACAGTTATCCTAAATGCCATATTGCCTGCTTCAGACTCGGATAATGCTTTTACCGGTATTTTGAATGAGGCGGACTGCCCCGGCTCAAGCGCTTCCACGGCGCCGTCATAAAAACCGATATCCATATTGCGTAAAGCAAGAGCTTTATCTGCTGACTCAACATGACTTTTTAATTCCAGGGCTTTGCCTTTGCCGATATTTGAAAGCGTAACCTTAATATTCCCCGCCTCGTCCGGCGAGAGAAAGCCGTCTTTATTTTTGTCTTCAAGAACAGCCTCCGCCGATATTTCCGGAGGATTGGCGTATTGAGCGGCAATTTTTCGGGCTTCGGAGTATTTTGGTTCACCGGGTTTTATATTTTCCCATAGGGCCACAGCTTTGTTTTTCATCCCGCGGGCAATGTATTTTTCAGCGGCGGAATAATCCCCTTTGGCGCCGAATTCCCAGCTAAGGGCAAAACGCATAGGGCTTTGTCCGTCATTTGTTTTTGCGGTAGAAAGATCGTAACCAGCGGCTATTTCAAAAGACCGGTAGTTAAACCCCATCCCTGCGGTGAATTTGGTTTCGTCTTTGCGCCTGCTTGCCCCTGCCTGAATGGAAATAAACGGGATTGCCGGGAAATATTCCACGCCGGTAGAATAGTTTTTGGTAATGGCGGAACTGCCATAGCCGATGCCGCACACAAGTTTCTGCCCGGCATATGGTTTAAATTTTATGGAATAGCCCATGCGCAATTCCGTTGGAACCTGCTCTTTGGTTTGATAATAATTCAGGCCATTGCCGGAATTTAGTACAGCGGCGCCGAAGGTGTGTTTGTCATCCAAAGTGCGGTAAACCGCGCCAAAGTCTTTTAACATGGCATTGGCCTTGTATTGGCCTGCCAAAGTGCTTGAGAGATATTTCAAACTGCCGCCCACAAACAGCCTTTCGCCGATATTTCTGCCGTAGCCGAAAGCTATAACCTTATCATCCTCAAGCTTTATACTTTTTTTAGTGCCGTCCAATTCTTCAAAGGTTTCAGAGCCGGTGCCGTAATTAAGATAAGAAAGGCTGAACCCGCCTATTTTTTTGTAGGGTGCCACTGCCGAAATAAAGTTATACTGGCTTTCCGCCACAGCGCCAAGCCAGTGCGCGAAATAGGCTGATGGATTTACGGCATAGCCTAGTTCCCATGGGTTGGACACGGCATCGCCGGAGTTGACCGCGGAAAAAACCCCGCCCATGGAATACTGGCGGATGTTGGGTTGGGCATCAAGCAGGAATAAAGCTGTAGGCTGTGCCGCAAAAGCCGGCACAGCAATTACAGCAAGGAACAACCCCGGCATTATGTTCCGTTTTTTTTTCATCGCATTTACGGCTCTTGAAAAAGCGGCGTATACCTTTATGACCCGGGCCCCGCCGAATAGCGGCGGGGCCCGTAGAATCAGGTTACTTCACTATCTCTGCCATTTTGGCTTGAACCGCTTTTTCTTTCTGTTGAACGGAATCAAGGTCTTTCTGCAAATCTTCCTGCACTTTCTGTATCTGCGCTTCAATAAAATATTTTTTGAGCACATTTTCAGAAGCCAGCTTCTGCTTGGACCATTTTTCAACGGTGGCCGCATTATAAACTATACGTGTCCAATAGCGGCCTGTTTTCTGGTCCACCAGTTCCTGGCTCTGCCATGGGCCGTGAAGCTCTGTATCCACTATGCTCTTCTGAAGGATTTTCATCTCTTCTATAGACAATGCTTCGTTAAATCCTTCTTTTTTGGATTCTGCCCAATCAGCAAGGGTGCGCTTCCACACGGCTTCTATCTTAGACTGTATCTTGCGGGAGAGGTCGGCCTGAGCCGAGGTTATGGCGGCTTCGCGCATAAGGGTGAAGTCGGCGCGCTTTTCGGATGTGCCTATGCCGGTTATTACATCTCCGGAAGTTTCTTCAGGCAAAGTTTTGAACGGCGTTGCCTGAACGAATTGGCCGGCGGCTTCATCGGTAAGTATGGTGTTTTTGTTCCCTCCGCAGGCGGCCATTAAAACGACGGCGGCCAGCGTTAGACCAAACAGACTTATGTTTTTCATTTTTTCCTCCGTTAATTTTTGATTACACAAATCACTTTGCCTTTACTTCGTAAAACAGCACTTGGCTGGTCCAGTCTGACCGCTGAAGCTTGGCCAATTTTGCCGAAAGAGCTTTCAGCCCTCCCAGTGAATATTTAACAAAACCGGATTCAACTTCCTCTTTGAGCATATTCAACATAAAAAGAGGCTGGTTTTTTGTGGCGATAACATGAAGAAGCTCCCCGGTTTCAACACGGTTTTGGGGTAAAAAAGCCCGTATGTGGAAAGGGAAATCCTCAGGGATATGGATTTCCGAACCCGCTTTAACAAAACCGTCCCGGGCGTATTTATTAGGAAACACAAGATGCGCATTGCCGTCTTCGTCGCAGCTTATTACTGAAAGATATGAGTCTTTTGACACCGCCATGCGCAGTCCAACATCGTCGCCGTCAAAATAAGCCGGTTTATCCAGAGCCGCCTTAAGCTCAAAATTACTATCCGCTTCGCCGCGATAATAGACTGTGCCTTTTATGGTTACATTACATTCATAAATCTCGCCATGAGAACCGCACTGCGGCGGTGTGGAGCGCTGGTATTCAACAAGGTTTGCCGCCCAAACGTTAAGGTACCGGCCAAGAAATTCATAGTGCGTGCTGCCGTATTCTTCCATTACATTCTGGAAACCGGAATATACCTGCACCCCGGCAGTACGTACCGCTTTGGATAGAGCATCTTCTTCAGCTCGTTTTTCGGCTTCAATCGGCTTTTCGTATTTAGTGCTTATGCCGTGGCCTGAAGCCTCAAATTCAAATTCGCCCGAGGTTTGTTTTATGGATTTAACGCTTTCATCCGCCGGCTGAGGCTTATAGCCGGAGGCGAGGCTGCCGTCGCGCCTCTTTGAGGTTAATTCAGAGTTCAATTCGCGCTCTATGGCCTCGGTTTTGGACATTATCCCCTGTTCGTCGCTGACAAGAATATTCCTTCCGGCCGTTTTATGTCCGGAACAGGCCGACAAAAGGATACATGCGGAGAATGTAGCCAAAGTTGTTTTGTCAATCAGATTCATTTTTTGTTATTCACTTCTATGTCCGCATTTTTTACAGTACGAAAAATCAACCGGTTTATTATGGCGCTCAGAGTCAGGTTTATTGCAAATCGCTTTTATGGTAATAACCGTGGCATTTGCGGTCATCGCGGACGACATTTCCCCTTTCACAAATTTGCAATTAATATTTTTAACATGGCACGAACCGCATATATTGGGAATAGTTCCCAGAAGTCCCATCGGCATATTGTCCAGCAGGCAGTGTTTTGAAATCCTCAAAAACTTACAATTACTCATTTGCTCTCCTTTGCCCATAACATCTCTCGCTCAGGACTACCTGCTGGACTATGAATAAGATGGAGTTTCCTTCCTTGTTCTACCCCCCATCCTCCTCCTACGCCTCGCTAAAGGCGGGCTGTAGAGAGACAAATCACCTTCCCCCGCAGACTGCGCGAGTCATAGAACTTTTCAAATAGACTCGTCTGCCCCGCAAGGAGGGAAGGATTTATCCCTCCGTAGCCTTAGCGTATGAGAAAGCTGCCATTCTGGTCTTAATGCGCCCGATATTGCCGGCGCATTAGCTTTCCGCGATATGGCCGGTGATAAATAAATATGCCGCTCGGGTAATGCCGCAAACCGGGCATGGGATTCCGGTCAATCGCTTAAACAAGCAAAAAGATAAAATTGCGGGGCTATTTGCCCGGCCGAAAATGATAACGCCAAAAATAAAACTTAAAAAGAGAACCGCTGTTTTTAACTACCATTTCATGGCTGTTAATGACATACCATCTCCCTACATGCGGATTATTAATTCACTGCGCCCGAATATAGTGTTCGCTCACTTGCCCCCCCATCCTACCTTTCCCCGCAAGGGGGGAAGGAAAATATGTATACCCAAAAATTACCTTCGGCACGGCCGCGGCTTCACGCTCACACTTGAACTTATCCCCAAATTCTAATACTTATAAGTATTACTGTCAATTTTGGGATTAGTGCTTATTGCCTATTGATAAAAACAGGTTTTTCGATTAGATTTATATATAAGAAAAGGACGACATTCGGTTTTTGGGGTTTATATGCGGGAAAGAAAAAATCTGAAAAATACGCCGTGGGCCGCGATGCGCAGTCTCCGCAGGCAGGCCGGACTTACTTTGGAAGAACTCGCTTTCAGGGCAAAAATAAATCCGAGTTATCTTGGGGAAGTGGAACGGGGGAAAAGGAACCCTTCTTTCAGGAATCTTGAGAAAATAGCCGCGGGACTCGGCGTTTCAATCTCCGCATTCTTCAGCAGCAGCGGGGAAAAAATAAAACAATCCGGCGCAAGAAAAGACAACGATGTTTACACCGCGCTCAAACAGCTTGCCGCTGAATTCAAAGACACCTCTAAAAAAGACCTCGAATATGTCATAAAAATGGCGAAATCCCTCGCCAGAAAACTTAAAAAATAAACCCATTTTACAAATTGACGATGCAATTCACAAAATGTAAGATATTGCAATGATACTAGAACGCACAATGGCATCGCGGCTGATTAAACTAGCCAGAAAATTTCCGGTGGTAACAGTGACAGGCCCAAGACAATCCGGCAAAACCACTCTTGTTCACGGAGTGTTTAAGGATTATAAATATGTTTCCCTTGAAAATCCCGATGTCCGCGAATTCGCAATGAGCGATCCACGCCTTTTCCTTTCACGGCATACGCCGCCGGTTATATTGGACGAAGTGCAGCGCGTTCCCGGTCTTTTGTCTTATATCCAGACGATTGTGGATGAATCAGGCCGGGACGGAATGTATATTCTGACAGGATCCAACAATCTAATGCTTCTGGAAAACGTTTCCCAGTCCCTGGCTGGAAGAACCGCGCTGTTAAATCTTCTGCCTTTCTCGTTTGAGGAAATTGCTTCCGGACACCTAAAATCCGTCAGCCTGGAGGAAACTCTTTTTACGGGCAGTTATCCCCGGATTTATGCCAAAGGTCTGCGGCCTGATGAATTTTACGGGAATTATATAGCGACATATGTGGAACGGGATGTGCGCCGGATTATAAAAGTGACGGATTTGGATAAATTCCAGAGATTTTTAAAAATGTGCGCTGCCAGATGCGGACAACTTATAAATCTTTCCTCTCTGGGAAATGACTGCGGCATTAACCACAGCACGGCAAAAGCCTGGTTATCGCTTCTGGAAACCTGCTATATAATCTATCAATTGCAACCTCATTTTGAAAATTTGGGCAAAAGACTTATGAAAAGCCCGAAACTTTACTTTCTTGACACGGGCCTTTTATGCTATCTGCTGGGCATTCAAAAACATGATGAGCTTGTATCCCACCCGATGCGCGGACATATTTTTGAGACATGGGTGTTAAACGAACTGCTTAAAAGCCGGTTTAACAGCGGCCTGCGCAGTAATCTTTATTTTTGGCGGGATCATGTGGGACATGAAGTTGACTGCATAATTGATAATGGCAGCGCACTGAAAGCCATAGAGGTAAAATCAGGAACAACGCTTGCCGAAGACCACTTTGAAGGGCTGAATTATTTTAAGAAACTTGCCAAAGAAAAAGCCGCTCAGACATGGCTGATTTATGCCGGCGCGGATTCCCATCAACGTTCAGCAGGCAATGTTGCGGATTGGCGCTCTTTCGGCCTTAAAACCGTTCACAGTCTGACAGCTATGTAAATTTTTGCTTCACGGGAATTTTACTCTCAATATATTTCCAGCCTGACAGAAACAACCCTGTTCCCACAAACACCCGCCCCGCAACTTCTTCTTTATCATTCAGAAAACTTAAAAAATAAATTCAGAGACAGCATGCCCGCCGCTCAAAAATGGGCCACACAAACTCATTCATGCGCGGCTGATAGGAGCAGCGGTAAGTTCCTCAGATTTCAGCAGTAGAACATTCCCCACAT
>CAZFMJ010000052.1:0-20034 GCA_964520045.1 uncultured Elusimicrobiales bacterium
CGGCTGGTAGAAGAAGGGTGGCTGATTCCGGAAGGGAAGGGAAAAGGAAGGCGCTATAAGCCGGGGCCTAAAACATAGAAATATGCGACACCCTCGTAAAGTTTGCAAGCGCCAATAACTGTCGCATACTTCCGGACGCAACCTAATAAACAAAGGTTTCCTCATAGTGTAATGTCCATACAAGCCGGGTGCGATATATGCGACACCCTCAGCCTCTTTTGACCATCAAACAATGTCTCATATCATACGTAGAAGGGCTTACAATAGGCATCCTTCCGACGGCATAGCGGCGGGGTTTTTAAAATTTATTTCCTGACTTCCGATTTGGGACACCTGAATGATTTTAGTCTTTCCGGCGTCCCGTTCTTTCCTCAAAAGGCTCTGAGAATGGGACGACGGAAAGATAGCCCCTTTTTATAGGCTTACCTAATCTGGAGCGCGCGCGGCGTTAATCAGATCGTTCATCGTTACGTGGCTCCAGATGTCCGCGATAATCTTGAAAAGTCCTATAAAAACATAAGCCGGCCAAACCGCCCGCATCGACGCCGCGGCGACAAATGAAATCGTTATTACAGCCGCCCACACAGCCGCCCGCTGGTAGGGATACTTAACTAATTTATTGATGCTTGCGTCTGTCCTCGGGCCGCGGTAGCTCTCACGGTTCGGCCAGAAATTTCGGCAAAAGGAATAAGCATGGCTAAAAAACAAGGGGATGACAGAAATAAGGACGCCCGGCTCAAAGACCATTAATTCAGCCAAATGTTTTTTGGTTAAATCCCAATGCCCGGCATATGCCAGCGTTAAAGTGAAAACGGCCATAAAAAACCCGGCTCCGATGAGAAGCAGAGCAAACATGGCCAAGAGATACAGAGGGGAAACCACGGCCAGCCGGACAAAGGAAAATATCCAGATAATGGTCATTTCCCACCAGTAGACCGCGGTCAGCTGCTGCAAGCCGCCGAAAAAACTCAAGGTGAGCATGGTTATCAGATTGGCGGACACCAGCCAGCGTACGCTGGGCAGTTTGTAGACATACCGCAGCATCAACAAATTATCGCATGGTTCCATATCGACGTAAAATCGCCCCCCCCGGTTCCCGGCTGATGTTTTTAGCTCAGGCGCTCGAAAATATTCCACATCTCTTCCCCGAATTCTGGCTGTATAACGAAGCCGGTATCCGTCATGGTCAAGCGCAAAAAGCTTGTACAATCCCCGCGCACAAAACAGATATGGCGTAATTTTACCGAATTACATGTAAATCCGATTGTTTCCCTATTATAGCGGTGAGGACGGTTGTTTGCAAGTTCCCTATGGGTCTGTTTTGAATTTTTTCAGCGTAGACATACTTCATTACGGGGCAATTCCGCAGGGGGATAGGAGGCGCAGTATACTGCTCCCCTGTAAGGATCCTTCGCTTAAATAGCTGCCGCAGACGGCGGCGCGCCAAAAACCCGGCGGGCTTATTTACTATAATCTTTCATTGGAAAACGAATGGACACGCGAACACAGCCGGAAGGTGCCAGCTTTATCGTGCGCATAGTTTTACCCAGCGCTCTCGCAATATCCCTTTTTATTGCGGCTACATTCTTTTTTATAACGCCCGCCTTTGAGCGGAACATGATGGACCGCAAGAGGGAGACCATACGGGAATTGAACAATTCCGTACACAGCCTGCTTCTAAAATTCCACCGCGATGAAAAAGCCGGCCTTCTGACCAGACAGCAGGCCCAGCGCAAGGCGGCCGACAGCGTGAAACAGCTGCGCTATGGCCCCGAAGACAAGGACTATTTCTGGATAACGGACCTTGCGCCGAAGATGATAATGCACCCCTACCGCCAGGACCTGGACGGCAAGGACCTTTCAGACTTCCGGGATTCCCACGGTAAACGCATATTCGTGGAATTCTCGGCGATAAGCCGGCGCAGCGGCGCCGGCTATGTCGATTATATGTGGCAGTGGAAGGACGACCCGGAGCGCATAGTCCCAAAGCTTTCACATGTCCGTCTTTTTGAGCCTTGGGGCTGGGTTACCGGCACCGGCATTTATATTGAAGACGTCCGGCAGGAAATCTCCCGTCTGGAAAGCAGCCTCGTCACGATCTCGCTACTCATAGCCGGAATAATCGCCATCATACTTCTCTATGTCAACCAGCAGAGCCTGCGCATAGAACGCTCCAGGCGCGAGGCCGAAAGACTGCTCTCTGAATCGGAAGAAAAGTACCGTAAACTTGTAGAAGCCGCCACCGAAGGGATAATAATGATATTGGAAGACAGTTTTGTCTATTCCAACCAGACCATGCTCGATATGCTGGGCTACGGCCAGGACGAACTTAAAAAACTTAATCCCGCGGCGATACTGCACAAGGATTCAGCCGCCGGTTTTGAATATTTACGGGAGCTCATGGAAAGCGGGGGTATGCCGTCCCAGCTTGAAGCTTCGCTGCTGCGCAAGGACGGGGAAAACTTTCGCGCCCTGCTTACGGCGTCAAAGCTGCGCTTCGGAGAACGGGACGGCTTCATACTTACCGTAAAAGACATCGACAGGCATAAGAAGACGGAAGAGGAACTGTCGGAGAGCAGGGAGAAGTTCCGTCTCATTACCGACAACATAAATCTAGGGATCTTCAGGCTGGACATGCTGGAGCGGCGAGTGACGGAAGCCAATCCCGCCGCCGTCCGCATGCTGGGCTATTCAAGCCTTGAAGAGCTTTTCCGCGCCGGAGACGCGCCCCTTAAGCCGCTTGAAAGCGCAGGGCTCATAGAACAGGCTTCCGCCGGGAAGACTATTAAGGAAGCGCCCGCGGCCATGGGACGGTCCGCGCAACGGGCGATCTTAGTGTCGCTTATCCCGGCTGCGGGCGACCCCGGCCCGGCCCGTTATTGCGACGGGCTTCTTGAGGATATAACGGCCCGCAGAAAATCGGAGGCGGAGCGCGAGAAACTTCTGTCTGAACTGCAGATGTCCCTGGGTTCGCTTAACCAATCGGTTGGAAGCGTTGCCGGGAAAGCGGCGGCCTGCGCGCTTTCTACCCCTATAAACAAAGCCGCGGAAATAATGACCATGGCCGCAAGCAGCTGCATACTGGTTGAGAGCGGCGGAGAATATCTGGGCGTGGTAACCGACCACGATCTGCGCGCGCGCGTCCTTGCCGGGACCAATGCCGTTAACGAGCCTGTTTCGCGCATAATGAGCTCGCCGCTTATCAGCCTTCCGGAAACTGCGCTTCTTTTCGAGGCCGTGCTGCTGATGCAGGAACATAACATCCGCCACGTGGCTGTAAAGGACGCTTCCGGGAAAGTGGTCGGCATAATAGACGAAAAGGAACTGTTGGCCCTTAAATGGTATTCGCCGGCTGTGCTTATGGAAGAGTTTTCCCGGACGGCGACCGTGGAGGAGGTAATAGCGGCAAGAGGGCGGCTTCCCAGACTGGTTAAAACGCTTTCGGACAGCGGCGCCGACAGCGCCGGAATATCCCGTCTTATTACTTCCGCGGCTGACGCCGCCGCGGCACGTTTTGTGGATTTTGCCGTGCGCGATCTGGGGACCCCGCCCGCAGCATTCGCTTTTATGGCGCTCGGCAGCCAGGCCAGGCGCGAGCAGACGCTGGCCACCGACCAGGACAACGCTATCGTTTACGCCGACCCTCCGCCGGACATGGAGAAATCGGCGGATGCGTATTTCAGCGCCCTCGGGGAGAAAGTCTGCGCATGGCTTAAAGAAGCCGGGTATCCTCTCTGCAACGGTTTCGCCATGGCGAATAACCCTAAATGGCGCAGAAGCATATCGGCATGGAAGGCGTATTTTACCGACTGGGCTGAGATAAAGGATCCGCAGGCCCTGCTGGATATCAATGTCTTTTTTGATTTCCGATGCATAGCGGGCAACAAGGCGCTTGAAGAGGAGCTGCGCTCCCATGTACGGGCCTCCGTAAAAGGAAAAAACATTTTTTTTCTTAACCTCGCCAATAACGCCCTGCTTTTTAAGCCGCCGGTGGGATTCAGGGGCGCCGTTACGGTCGAGGAAGAGGGGGAACACCGCGGGACTTTTGACGCCAAGCAGCTGATAAGGGTAATAACCGATTTTGCAAGGATATACGCCCTGCGCGGCGACATAGCCGCTCTCCCTACCGTTAACCGGCTCGCCGCGCTCGCCGACGCAAACGTGCTTGATCAGGCGGAAAAGGAATCTTTCTCACAGGCTTTTGAATCCCTCATGCGCCTGCGTCTGCGGCGCCAGGCGGCTCTGGCCGGGGCGGGAGCCGTTCCTGATAACCGCATAAACCCGGGCGCGCTTTCCCAAGCGGACCAGCTGGCGCTCAAGGAGGCCGCGGCTGCGGCGGCAGAAATTTTGAATAAACTAAAGTATTTGGTAAAATTCCTGCTTGCCTAAAATAGAAGGGTGCGCCGCTTTTTGCGCGCGCGCCCGTTTTCATAAAGGAGACTAAATGCTTCATGAACCTGCGTCCCATTACGGGCCTGACGCCTCGGCGCATTACAAGATGCGCGTGGGCGTGTGGATGTTCCTGCTTTACGCGGCGGTATACGCCGCCTTCGTCGCAATAAACCTGCTTAAACCCCTCTGGATGGAAAAGATCGTATTGTTCGGCCTTAACTTGGCCGTTATTTACGGCTTCGGGCTGATAGCCTTCGCTCTGGTGTTAGCTCTTATATACAACCACATGTGCGGAGCGCACGAAGCGGGCTCAAAAACCGCTGAGGCGGGGAAATAGCCATGGCCATCACGGTATTTCTAATTTTTGTAGGCCTCGTGCTGGGGCTTTCCTTTTACTTCGCGGCAAAGACCAAGTCGGCCAGCGGCTACTTTGCCGCCGGCGGCCAGATACACTGGGCCGTAAACGGCATCGCGTTCGCCGGCGACTACCTCTCCGCCGCCTCATTCCTCGGCATCTGCGGCATGATAGCCACCGCAGGCTACGACGGATTCCTGTATTCAATCGGGTATCTGGCCGGCTGGATAGTGGCGCTGTTCGTGGTGGCCGAGCCGCTTAAGCGCATGGGCAAATACACCTTTACCGACGCGCTGGACGCGAAGTTCAACTCGCGCGGCATTAAGCTGACCGCGGCCATAAGCACACTGGTCGTTTCGGTGTTCTATCTGATACCGCAGATGGTCGGCGCCGGCGTGCTGGTTGAGCCGCTGCTCGGCATCCCGCATTACGCGGGCGTCATTATGGTGGGAGCCATAGTTATAACGATAGTAGCCACGGCGGGCATGACCTCAACCACTTATGTGCAGTTCATAAAGGGCGGGATGCTGGTGGTGTTCTCCCTGGTGGTTACGGTGGCGGTGCTTTACCGCGGCCTTTCCACCGCGCCCGACCAAGGCGGGAGGGTTCCTTTCTACGAGTATAAAACAATAGCCGCAGTTGAGGAGAAAGGGAAGATATTACCGGAGGATAAGAATTACGCGTTCGCCGGCCGGCAGGACGTTAAAGGATCCCTGTTCGTGAAGCTTGCCGCCGGGGGCGTGGAAACATGGTGGGCCCGCTATGATAAAGACGGAAAGACAACGCTTCGGGAAACGCAATCTACGGCGGAGAAAGCCGACGGGACGAAGCTGGTAAACGGCTTGCCGGAATCAAAGGAAAATAAGCTGCGGCTGTTCGGCAACCTTGAATCCATAAAAGGGAAGTCCGGCCCCGAAGCCGATACCGGCAAAGTGGGCCCGTTAGAGTTCCTTTCGATATTAGGCGACCCGGAAACCATGGTAAACCGCTGGAAGACGGTAAAACTCACCGACGGAACGGACAAGGTGGTGGTTTACGCGCCTAATGTCACTCCAGGCAACAAGCTGATGCGGCCCGGCCTTAAGTTCAAGGTGGAAGGCACGCCCATGCAAAAGCTTGATTTCTTCTCGCTGATGCTCGCCCTGTTCCTCGGCACGGCGGCGCTTCCGCATATCCTGATACGCTACTATACCGTCCCCAGTTCCGCCTGCGCGCGCAAATCCACCATAGTGGCCATAGCCGCGATAGGCTTCTTCTATGTGCTGACGATGTACCTGGGCCTGGGCGCTCTGGTAAACTCCGTGGTGAACCCGCTTACCGACAACATGTCGGCCCCCCTGCTGGCCCGGTCTTTCGGGACATTGCTGTTTGCCGTCATCTCGGCTATAGCGTTCGCCACCGTGCTGGGCACGGTCAGCGGGCTCATTATAGCCGCTTCCGGCGCCGTGGCGCACGACCTGATGGACCGCTACATGCAGCTGGGCTTCAATGAGAAACAGAAGGTGCGGGCCGGCAAGATAGCGGCCTTTGCGGTGGGGATCATAGCTATAACGCTGGGAATAATATTTAAGGGTATGAACGTCTCTTTTCTGGTGGGGCTCGCCTTTGCGGTGGCCGCGTCGGCGAATCTGCCGGCCATAATAATGATACTATTCTGGAAAAAGACCACGGCCAAGGGAATCGCGGCCTCTATCGTAACGGGCATGGTATCAGCCATAGGGATAATAATGTTCTCGCCGAGCATTTACGAGAAGTTCGGCCTGGATCCGGCCGCGGCGCCCATACCGCTGGACAATCCCGGTATATTTTCCATACCGCTGAGCTTTCTTGTTCTGGTGGTCGTTTCACTGCTCACGCAGAAGGAACAAGCGCCCGCCGCCTGACCGCGGCCTTAAAGCGGGAAGGGACTTTCACGCCCTTCCCGCTTTATTTTAAAACGGCCGCCCGGCCGGCATATGCACAGTTAAGCGCAAGCAATGAAAATAGCGGTTTTTACCGATATACACGCCAACCTTCCGGCCTTGAAAGCCGTGGCCCGCGAGATACGCCGCGAAGGCTATGACGCGGCTTTCCATACCGGCGACGCGGTGGGAATCGGCCCCTGGCCCGCGGAGACGCTTGAGAGTCTGGCTGAAATCCCCAGGCTGCACCTGATAGCGGGAAATCATGACGCATGGATGTGCGCCGGGCTGCCGGCGGGAAGCGCGCGCTGGCTTGAAGAACATTACGCATGGCTGTCGGGGCAGGTCTCCCGTAAACACATAAACGCGGCCGCCGCATGGCCATATCTTACAGAGCATAATTTTGAAGGCGTAAGAGCGGCCTTCGTGCATTATTCACTGAGTTCATGCGGCCGCCATGTTTCGCTGCCCATAAGCGGCCATATAGCCCGCGACCTTGACCTCATGGCGGGCAGGCATTCTTCACTGCTGGTCTTCCACGGCCACAGACATAAGGCCTCCGACGTGAAGGGGAAAGTGCGCTATATTAATCCCGGCTCGCTAGGCTGCTGGCATAATCCTGCCGCCCGTTACGTCATGGTAAGGTTCCATAAAGGAAAAGCCTCAATACAGCATAAGGCCGCGCCTTATGAGGAAGCCGAGCTGCTGCAGGGATTTGCGGCCCGCAGAGTCCCTGATTACAAGAACATCCTGTCCTCATATTTCGCCCGCTGAGAAGAACGAAAAAAAAGACCCCGCCGGAGGCAGGGTCTTTTTTTATCTTTCAGTTCAAACGCCCGAAGGAACCGGTCCGTTCTAGAAGGGGAATTTAAGGCTCAGCTGGTAATGCAGGTTATCCCTGTCCTCATAGCCGGTCGTCAGTTTATACTCCGTCACCTGCCGGGCCGCTTCCAGCGTAACGGTCACTTTATCATAAATCATGCAGTTGGCATTGGCCAATATGGTGGAGTTCTTGGTCTTTGAAACGGCCGACGAGGCTATTTTGCTGTTGAGCGGATTGTCCACGCCATAGGCCGCGTTGAAGTAAAACCGGCCCTCCGGCTTTACGAGGACATTCGCGAAGCCGCCGGAGGCTTTAACCTCTTCGGAGCCGTAGCCCATGTTGCCGATGCCGCCCAGGAAATCATAGAGGTTCTGGCCGGTCCAGATCTGGCCGTTAAGGGTCAGCATGGAGCCGAGAGAGATGTTGTAGCCGAAATCCGCCAGCAAAACATCGCCCTTTTTGCCGGTAGCCGCGCTGCGCCACTGCCCGGCGGCGCCCATGAGAGTGAACTTGTTTTTGCCCAATTTAAGCTGGGCCTGGGCCTGCATCTGCGGAAGACCTGAGGCTGTGCCTTCGGAATCGGTCAGCTTCCGCGTGGGGCGGACCGCGGCCGCGGCGAAGGTCAACTGGTCGTTCTGCTTGTAGGTAACGCGCAGCTGCGGAGCGCGGTACCACAATACGCCGCTGTAGCCCATTGCAAATTCGTTGTTGGTTCCCGAGAGTTCCAGGGGCAGAAGATGCCATGTCTGCCCGGCGAGGATTTCAAATTTACCCGCCTTCAGGTTCATATAGGCATGCCTGAGCCGCAGATCGGTGGTGGCCCCGGCCGTGCCGCCCACGCTTTCGCTCAGCCCTAGAAAATCCGTCTCGATCTTTCCTGAAATATTTTCGCCGTCGGTTATATCAAAGCCAAGCCTGGTACCGCGGGCGCTGCTCCTGAAATCCCGTTCGCTATCCTTCGTGGAAGAGACATACTGCATGTAATCGTCTCCGGTCACGCCATGAACGTCATATGCCGCGTCGGTCTTAACCTGGCCGTAAAAAACGGCTTTATATTTGGACGCTACGTTTTCCTGGGCCGGCAAGGATGCCTGTCCGAAAAAAAGCAACGCCGCCGTCACCGCAAAACACCTATATCCGGTCATAGTTCTCCTTAATTATCCGCATTACGCGGCTTACCGCATCCCATAATATGCGGACCAGACATAAAATGATAGCACTTTGTATTTTTTACGGCAAGACGCAGAATGGGAATTCTTCCTACCACACAGTAGTTGTGAATCTTGTTCAATAAGGGACCTTTCTACTTCGCGCTGTAATTAACGTCAGCGCTTCGCAGGAACAGGTTCTAAACAACGTGAAGTAGAAGTTCCTGTGCAGCTGTGCCGTTAAATTCCCGCGAAGCATCTGATGCGTAGCAGAAAAGGACACAGCGCAGCAGAACTTGTGATTTGCCCGCAAAAAAATCAACCCAACCAATCACTCCGCAATAAGAAGAAACCATCATAGAAGCCGGTCTTATTGAAAACTGCAAATATTATCTGCCTGAAAAAATTTAACTATTGCCGGATTTTAAACCTCTTGACACTGCAAGTGCCATTAGCCCTAACTTTAAATAGGCCAAAGTTAAAAAAAGCAAGGACTATATGGCCCATGCGGAAAAATTAATTCCGTGATATGATTTATTGCGATAGACGGCAAGACTATCGAAATTAAAACTCAGCATACCGATCCCTCGGGGAGGCATACAATATGAACAGCAATAACGGAAATCAGACGATGCGGCTGTGGAATATTTTAATATTGACGGCGGTTTTGTCGGCATCGGGATTATCGCAAAGCATTGGATACAGCAGTATTGAACAGCAATATGAAGAATTGGGCCGGATTTTTGATTTAAGCGGAACTAATTTATCCAAACCGATTCCCGTAAGCGCGGGGCCTGCGGCTTCCGCCGATAAAAGCCAAAACACCCTTAAAGAACAGATGCTTCAGAATTTGGAATTTATGCGGAATGTTTTTGCCGCAGGATACGCTCCGATGAAATGGAAGGAAAAATATTCGCAGGGCAAATGGAGCTTAGATAATGAAATTGAAAAAGCCAAAAATGAAATTATTTCTGCTGATAAAATTACAACAAGGGATTACCAGAGGATTGCGCAGAAATTAATTAACTCCTTTCAGGATTATCATGTCGGAATAAGTTTTCAAAGAACAGAATCAGCCTATCTGCCATTTTCCATTTTTGAGGCAGAGGGAAAATATTTTATCGCATGGATAAATAGAGTGAAACTGCCTGAAACTTCTTTTCCTTTCAAAATCGGCGATGAAATAACCCAGTTTGACGGCAGGGATATAAAACAAATTATCAAAGAACTGCGCGACAACTTAGCCCAGGGGGTTGCCGGCACTGACCGCGCTATGGCCGCCATGTTTCTAACAGCGCGTCCAGCCGCCTATATTCCCGGCATGGAAGTACCCAGAGAGCCTGTGACAATTTCGATTAAGAAAAATGGAACTCAAGAAATAACAACGCATCAATTGGCATGGGAGTATCGTCCTGAAGATGTTTCAGATATGAAGTGTTCGTCATTAGCCAAACAAAAATCTGCCGGCGAAGAAATAATCGGGAGCAAAAATGACATGCTGGTTCCATTTTATACTGAAAAGGCAATATCGGAAAATCCGTTTGGCCTTGGAACCCGCAAAAGTTTTATTCCTGATTTGGGTGTTAAAATTTGGGAAACATCTAAAGATGAGCCGTTTTATGCGTATATGTACAAGTCGCCTGTAGACAGCAAGCTAATCGGATACATAAGAATACCTTCATATACCCCGAGCGATGCTGATGAATTTGTTCAAAATTTTGCTGATATAATGAATAAATTTGAAAGCGTTACTGAAGGGCTTGTTATAGACCAGGTAAACAATCCCGGGGGTTCCATTCCTTATTTATACGCTTTAGTTTCTATGCTGACGGACAAGGCTTTGGCGACTCCAAGACATAGAATTGCTTTGACGCAGGAAGATGTGAAGGCCGCAAGCGACCGATTGCGCGGTTTACAAAGCATAAAAAATGATGATGAAGCAAAACAAGCATTAGGCAAAAGTTACGGCGGCTATCCAGTAAGTTATCAATTTGTGGTGAATATGAGGAATTATTCCCAGTTTATTATTGATGAATGGAAGAAAGGCAATAAGCTTACATCTCCTACACATCTTCGCGGAGTTGACAAAATCAATCCTTCAACCATAGCAAAATATACTAAACCCATACTTCTCATTGTAAATGAACTGGATTTTTCAGGAGGTGATTTTTTCCCGACAATTATGCAGGATAATAAGCGCGCTAAAATTTTTGGAGCAAGGACCGCGGGAGCGGGCGGTTACGTGCACACGGTTAAATATCCAAATTGTCTCGGCATCGACTATTTTACAAAAACCGGATCAATAGCAGAGCGTGTTGACGGCAATCCGATTGAAAACCTCGGCGTGACCCCCGACATTAAATATTCGCTTACATCCGCGGATCTGCAAAACAGTTTTAAGGGTTATGTTAAAGCCATAAATATTACCATAAGCCAAATAGCAAAATAGTCTGCATAAAATTTCGTTCGTATATTTTATACAAATTGCCCACTCCTGGATTTCCATGCCAAAAATAAAGATCTTAAGATACTTCTTCTTTTTTTGGGCGGCTTTTATGTTCCCGACGCGCGCAGAGGCCGGTCCGGGAGGCTTTTGTGCCGGCCGGTTCCCTGATATCAGTGTGGAATCAACGCGCTCTGACTTCGCGGATGCACCCTTCCCTTCACGAACAGGAATGTCCTCCGCCGACTCTATTGGGAATGAAATAGACGCAATATTTAAACCGTTAATTGAAGAAAAAAAGTTCGCCGGCATTGCGGTCGGCATAATCAGCCTGAATACAAAACGTACTTTCGGCTACGGCAGGACAAACCTTGAAAGCGGAACCGCGCCGTCCGGAGATACGATTTTTGAAATCGGTTCCATCACCAAGGTGTTTACGGGATTAGCGCTGGGGGATATGGCAGTAAAAGGCGCCGCCGGCATTGATGACCCCGTGAAATCACTGCTTCCATATTATGCGCAGGTGCCGCAATATCACGGCCAAGCGGTAACACTGCGGCATCTGGCCACGCACACTTCATCTCTTCCGCGTATGCCTTCCAATTTTACTCCTATTGACGAATCCAACCCTTACGCCGATTATACGGAAAGAAAAATTTTCACATTTCTCTCTTCCTACCGTCTCTCATCCGCCCCGGGAACGGCTTTTGAATATTCCAATCTTGGCGCGGCATTGCTTGGCTGGGGACTCGCGCACAAAGAAGGAAAAAACTATGAAGACATGGTTATAAGCCGCATCTGCTCTGTTCTCGGAATGACGGACACCCGTATAACACTTTCTGCGGATCAGCAGAGAAGATCCGCTCAAGGCTACTCGACTTACGGGGTAGTGGCTAAACCATGGACGTTCGATGTGTTTGCAGGAGCGGGCGCCCTGCGTTCTACGGTCGATGATATGCTTGTTTTTATCTCAGCTAATATCGGGCTGAATTCCTGCCCTTTGTCTGAGGCTATAAGTTTGTCACATGAGCCGCATCATAACCATGCACATTTACCTGCTGATTTTTATGGAATCGGGCTGGGCTGGTTTATATTAAAAGACGATACAAACACGGCAATTTGGCATAACGGCGGAACAGGCGGATACAGAAGCATGCTCGCCTTTGATAAAAACACACAGAAAGGGGTTATTATACTTTCTAACACTTCATGGTTCGGCGATAACAGTTTTGAGAAGGCCGCTTTCAGGATATTAAAACTGGATTATTAACTCCGCGGGTAAATAGGATTTTCCAATCCTGCAATTTGTGTGTTATAGAACTTTTTGCGCCTTTTCCTTCGGCGGCTTTTCCTTTCCTTTGATAATAGATGTTAATTCCATCGGGGCATGATGCCCGCATCAAATTTCCAACTATTCACGAAACGATCTCGATTTCCCGGAATTTTATCTTCGTGTTCCGCAAAAGCATGAAATAAATAACCGCAGTCAGGCGTATATATAGTGGAGCCTCATAAAAATGAACGGCGTTGAAAATAGGCAAAACATAGACAAATTGATAAATCTTCATATGGACAGGGCGTATTCCATTGCCTTTAGAATGACCAATAAAGAGGATGCCGCCGCGGATATTGCTCAAAACGCTTTTATAAAAATCATGGAAAACAGCGGAAAATATAATCCCGCGATCGATTTTGAACGCTGGCTGTACGCTATTATCAGAAATCTATATATAGATACGCTTCGCAGAGGGAAATTTGAGACAACGGCTGATTTTGAAAAAATGCCGGATATGAAGGAGGATAAAATATATCTTCCTGAAAATCAGGCCCAAAAAAATTATATTCAGACTGACGTCCAATCCGCTTTAAATGAACTGACACCGGAACTGCGGATGGCCGTAATTATGGTTGATATGGAGGGGTTTTCGTACGAAGAAACAGCGCAGGCGCTGCATTGGCCTCTGGGCACCGTATGCGCAAGGTTATTCAGAGCCCGTGGTATTTTGCGCAAAAAATTAAACGCAGTATTGCAGGGAGGCATGGTATGAAATGTGCCGCTGTCGGAAATATACTTGATTATTTTATTGATGACCGGCTTACGCCTGAAACAGAAACTAAAGTGCATTACCATCTGAAAAAATGCCCGCGCTGCGCCGAAGAAGCGGAAAAACTTGCGGATGTAAAACAGAAACTTTCCATGCTTACAGCGCCCGCTCTTTCGGCGCATTTACGGACAGCTATCTGTCAGAATATAGCCGGACAAAAGAGCCGGCCCGCGGAATACCCGCAATTTAACTGGAGCATTCCGCCCGCATACGCGTCCGCTTTCTGCTATATCGGCGCAATGCTGTTTCTTTCGTTGTTTTCTTACGGGATACCCACGCAAGCGTATGCAAACGGCTGTCAAATTCAAGTCAAAAATCAAGGAGGCGCTAATGGATAATTCGAGAATGCAATTGTCTTTATTTGCCGATAAAGGACTATTTTGGTCAATAGCCGGCGCGATGTTCCTTGCGTCCGCTGTTTTCTACCTGCGCACATACGATTCCGCAACGATAAAAATAACCATAGCTCAACTCGGAACATTGATTGCTCTTTGCTTTTGGTTTATCAAAACAATTGAAACCGGCAGACTGGAATGCGCCCTGCCTTCAAAAAAGATTTTGCTGCCCGGACTGTTGTTTCTGGGTTGGATAATCATATCGTTCAGCTCATCCCCCTATAAACTAGGCGCTATGGATGATTTTATCAAAGCGGTTATATTCGCTGTTTTGTTCTGCATTGGCTGCGCTGAATTCAATACTTTGTATTCGGTCAAACGGCTTACAGACTGGCTATTGGCTTCGGCGCTGGTTATAACAATCTACGGCTTTATGCAGAAAATAGGATTTGATCCTTTTATATGGAAAGGCGCGTTCGGCAGCAGAATATTTTCAACGCTCTGCAATCCGGATCTTCTTGCAGCTTTCCTGGCGGGAGTTTTCCCTTTGGCATTAACAGGATTTTTGAGTTCCATACAGCGGCATTCATCTTTGATCCGCCCAATCTCCAATCTGCGTTCTCTGTTGAGTTTTGTATTACTCTGTCTGATCGCGATCAATCTGGTCTATTCTTTTTCCGCAAAAGGCATAATAGCGTTTGGCGCTATGATTTTGGTATCGGCGTTTTTCTGCTGGAGATTTCTAAAAAACCGCATGCGGAAAATTGCGCTGGCTGTTATTGCGTTTATTCTGCTTCTTATCGCCGTATTCTCCGCCACTGAATTCTCCAAATTATCCGAACGGGCCGCTTATGACGCCGCTTTCCTAAAACACACATGGGCAGGCACAATTAATATGATTAAAAAGCATCCATTATTAGGAACCGGATCAGGCAGTTTTCGGCTGACATATCCTGAATTCAGAAAGCCTGAAATCATAAAGCTGGAGGGAAAACATAACACCGAAACCGATCACTGTGAAAATGAATTACTTGAAATCTGGAGCGAGACGGGATTGCCGGGACTTATTCTTTTTTTATGGATTTTCATTCAAATACTGCGCGCGGCGATAAAAAAGCTGAGATTTTGCGCACAGAACGATTATGAGCATGAGACGCTGTGGCTCGCCGGTTTATCTTCAATGGCGATAGGCTTTATTTTTATAGGCATGTTTAATGCTTTGGCTACACGATTTATCGCCCCCGGCGCTATGTTTTGGCTGTTTGCAGGCGCACTTGCCGGAGTTTCCTCAACCATGCGGGAGCAGAATATGAAATTTTGGGTATATCCCATACCTTTTTCAATCACAACAAGCCGGTTATTTTATATACCCGCCGCGCTTGCCGTATTATTTTGCGGAGTCTGGCCGGTGAAATGGTTTATATCCGACATTAATCTTAATAAAGCGATATATTTTTCAAAGCAGGAAAACTGGGATAAAGCCCTGCCGTTATATGACAAGGTGGCGCCGGGTCATCCGGCCTATGTAATGGCCCAATATTTTAAGGGCAATGTGCTTGCGGATATAAATAAACCGGAAACTTTAGAACAAGCGGTTGCGCAGTTCGAAAAAGTCCGTTCTTTGGCGCCTAATTATGTGCAGGTGCACCAAAAAGAAGGAAACATTCTCGTAAAATTGGGCAGGTATCAGGCCGCCATAGAACGTTTTGAACATCAGACCGAACTTGATCCTATTTTGCAGGAAACATGGCTTAGACTATCAGAGCTTTACCGCAAAACCGGCAGCGATGAAAAGGCGGTTTTTGCCGAAAAAACAGCCAATTCCATGATAAAACCTACTTTACCCTAAAGGGAAACAGTAAAAAGGAGCGGGCATTGATGGCGCATATGGTGTTCTTTAAGCCGCGTATTTGGACGCTGGAGGAGACCGCCGACGGGCCCCGCGTGGGTTATACCGTCGCCCTGCCTCTGGCCGATAGCAATATTTCTGGGGGTCTGGCTCTGCGGGTGGACGGCCGGCGAGATTTCCGCCGCCAAGTCGCTATGACTGACGGCGCTCACAACTGACAACGCGCTTCGGATTGGGAGCAGGTCATATGCCGCCGGCGTAAAAGACCGGCGGATCGATTTAAAAAAAGGAACTCCCTTTTCTCTGATTTCCTACAAACAGCAAATTATGCTATTTTATTTATACGCTTGATGGCGTGAAGCCCCTTCAGGGGAAGCCGGGGTTTTCTCTACGGTGTTTTTTGCGGCATAGCAGGCAAGATCGGAACAGCGGCCTAAACCGTTAAGAGGAGGATGTTTATGATATTAAGAGTATGGATCACATGGGTGTTTTTGGCAGGCATTGTTGCCTACGAAGTGTATGTGTCTTTTGCCAGATATAACATAGATAAAAAATTATGGAAACTGATCGCCCACAGCGTATTGCTTTTTATGTTCTGCATTATGAACTTACAGCTGGGCTTCTTCTGTCTTAACATGCAATTTGATAAGCCCCGAAATACGAGCCCCGCGTTCGATGTCGTAATATCCAAGCTCCATGTTACTCCCTCCCATAAGCCCGCGGTTTCCGGCGTCGCGCAGGGAACCAAGAAAAAATAACAGAGAATCCCGCGATTAATAGATACACTCGACAAGCTCAGTATTCCTTCGACTTTGCTCAGGATGGTGAACTTGTTGAACCACAATCCCGCGCGAGCAAAGCGAATCGAAGGATTGATTCCCAATTCCGCTTTTCAGAGTCAGGCAAATGACAAACGAAAACGATCTTATAGCGCGCTCCCGCAGGGGCGACACTAAAGCCTTTGAAACCCTGGTTTTGAAATATAAAGACCGGCTTTACGCGATAGCCTCCAGCGTCTGCGCCAAGATGCCGTCCGAAGCTCCCGACGTGGCGCAGGAAACGTTTATCTCCGCGCTAAAGCACATAAATTCCTTCAGGGGAAACGCCGCTTTCGGCACATGGCTTTACCGCATCGCCGCCAATAACTGCTGGCAGAGACTGCGGAAAGCGAAAACGGAAGCCGCTTCGGAAATCCCCGGCGATAAAAGCAGGGGACACCCGGCGGCTCCTTCCGCCGGAGAAAGCGTCATAAAAAACGAACTTACCCGCGCCGTAAGCAAGGCCTTGATGTCGCTTCCGCCGGACTACAGGATAGTCATAACCTTATGCGACATAGAAGGCCTGTCTAACTCAGAAACGGCCGGAAAGCTCAAAATCTCCCTGTCCGCTATGAAAGCCAAACTTCACCGCGCAAGACTCCGCCTTAGGGAACAGCTTAAAGATTTCCGCTGAATTTCCCGTTGCCCATCCTGCGCCGGACCATCCCGGATATCCCGCGTCCCCGACAAAACAGCGCGCATCCTTTTTGCGTTTCGCGCATCTAATATTTGAAGGGTAAAATTCAGCGCGGAGGTGCGAAATGGACATTCTGAAAATTGTGTTGGGAATAGCCGCAGGCGGAGCCGTGGGATATTTATGGCACAAGATGGTCGGATGCGCCTCGGGCGCGTGCCCGATAGTGAGAAATCCGTATTTAAGCGCCGGCTTGGGCGCTGTTTTCGGGTTTTTTATCATGATGAGCAGGTAACAAGGAGGCGCTATGCAGAAAAAAGCCGTCATAGATCAATCGGCATGCGACGGGTCTCCGTTCTGCGCCGTCAAACGGATATGCCCTCAGCAGGCGGTCTCGCTCAACGACGCAGCCGCGCAAGTGGATGCCGCCAAATGCACGGGCTGCAGAAAATGCGCGCCCATATGCCCTCATCATGCGGTAACGCTGGTATAAACCTTCCCCGCCCCGCTCTCCGTTCTTTTCCATAGGACCAAAGACCCATTGACATCCGGCCCCAAAGACCCTTTAATGATATCTGAATTATGAGCTAGAATATATTACGGTCGGTTATGAAAAAAATTTTACTGACGGCTTTCACGACATTAGCAGCGCTCCCTCACGGGCTCTGCGCTCAGGCTGTTTCTTTTGAGAGTCTGATGTCCAACCTTCCCAAACCCGGGCTCGAGCTTCCGGCCGTGCCGGAACCGGCGGTCCCGGACATGCCCCTTCCGCCGGAAAATAAAACGCCTGAAATTTACAATTTTAATGCCGAAGGTTTTCCCGGTTTTTATGACGCGAGCGGAGACAGACGCCCGCATAATATTCCGCAAATCCTGAAAGACATACCGGCGATGTGGGCATTGTACGGAGAATTATTCAAAAAAGTAGGCGCCGACAGAAAGATGGACCCGTATGCTCTTGCCTCATTCTGCATTTTTGAAAGTTATAACTCTGATAAGCATAACTTCAATCCCAGGATGAAACAGATCAAACGCAACATGTATGCGGCGGGGATCGCCGGCACGCAGGCGCAGGACGTGCGGGGGAGTAGGATCCCGGGGCTGGACAAGCGTTTCCCAAGGGATCTTTCGCAAACGATAAAAGTCTTAAGGGCGAATCCCGAATACGGAATACGCTGTTTAGCCGCTGAATTCAGGGGTTTCTACTCCGTGTATAACGATCTGGCCATGGCATTCCCAAAAGTGGCCCTGCCGGCCTGGACGAATCCGAATTCGCGCAGGGGCGAATACGGAACACAGGCTCAATTCGTAAGCCGGGCTTATGTATTTTATCGGGCTTTCCGCTCCGCCGACGGGATCGACGTCCCGCCCGGCGAAGGCGGAGCCCTCCCTAAGTCTTCAAATTTCAAGACGTTTCACCCTTGAAAATATTAAGCGCTGTGTTCGCAGCCGTTGTAATGGGCGCGTTAAAATATGTTTTTAAATTCTAAAGACGTTATCGTTTAAATTTTATGTTTTACGCCTGATCCCCGGGCAAATCGTTCAATAGAGATTTCTTTATGCGCATAACTTTAAGATTTTTAGCGGCCATGATGGCGGTTATTTCCGTAGTGGCGTTTGTATTCACTTATTATCAGGTCACGCAGATAAAAATACAAAGGAAAGCCGAACTTGAGGCAAGGGCGGACATACTCGGCCAGAGTCTTAAGGATGCCGTTATAATTGCGCTTGAACGGGGCTCAAAAAAAGATATAAAGCGGCTTATAGACAAATTCGGCAATCATGAAAAACTCGCGGGTGTTGTAATTTATAACGGCAAAGGCGCCGTGATAGCCGGGATCGCGAATATACGCAACAGCGTGGCTTCTCTGGGCGGACTGGTTAAAAACGAAATAGAGTCGGGAACAGGATTCACCGGATTCAGGAAACTCCGCGGCAGGGAAATGCACGTCTTATCCGTCCCGCTGGATATGCCGCAGAAAAATGCCGGATTTCTCATTGTTTTTCATGACGCTTCCTACATCACCGCGGAGCAGTTAAGCCTGTGGAAGCATACCTTTTTCAGAATACTCGTGCAGATATTCCTGATCTCAATGATCACCCTTTTGGTCATAAAATGGAGCATAGTTGGCCCTATAGCCGGAATGGCCGAATGGATGAAAAAACTGCGCTCCGGCGAAACCATAGAACCGTTTTCTTTAAAAAATGCCGATATCCTGGCGCCTATAGCCAAGGAAATAACCACTTTTGCCCATCATCTTGCCGCGGCTAAAACAGCGGCGGAGGAAGAAGCCAGATTGAGACAAAGCGCTGAAACCACATGGACTCCGGACAGGCTCAAGGAGCATATAAAGAACAAGCTTAAAGGGAAACCTCTTTTTGTCGTCTCAAACCGCGAGCCGTACATGCATATGCGCAGGGGAAAGCAGCTTGAAGTGCTGGTTCCCGCGGGCGGTCTGGTCACAGCGCTGGAGCCCGTGCTCAGGGCGTGCGGGGGAACATGGATAGCGCACGGAGCCGGCGACGCCGACTGGGACGTAGTGGATGAATCGCACAGGATACGGGTGCCGGTGCACGATCCTCTCTATACTCTTAGAAGAGTGGGCATGAACAAGGAAGAAGAAGACGGATATTACTACGGATTTTCGAACGAGGGGCTGTGGCCGTTATGCCACATAGCCCATGCCAGACCCGTTTTCCGGCCGGACGACTGGAAATTCTATGCGCAGATAAATCAAAGATTCGCATCCGTAGCGCTTGAGGAAATCGAAAAACATGCCGACCCCTGCATACTGATACAGGATTACCACTTCGCTCTTCTTCCGGGATTGATAAAGCAGAAGAGACCGGACGCCAAGATAGCGATATTCTGGCATATTCCATGGCCCAATCCCGAAGCTTTCGGAATATGCCCCTGGCAGAAAAATATAATCAACGGAATGCTCGGCGCGGACCTTATCGGATTCCATACGCAGTATCACTGCAACAATTTCCTTGACACAGTGGACAGAACGCTGGAGTCACGCATAGACTGGGAGCGATTTGCCGTAAACAGGGTCGGCCATACCACTACGGTAAAGCCGTTCCCTATAAGCGTGGCTTTTCCCGGCGCGTTTCAGGATATTCCCTCCGGAACGGACGGACAAATAAGCAGGGAAACCCTGCTTAAAGACCTTGGAATAAAGACAAAATATTTAGCTATCGGCGTGGAACGGATGGATTACACAAAAG
>CAZFMJ010000053.1:0-19841 GCA_964520045.1 uncultured Elusimicrobiales bacterium
CGGTATTTCTTTGCGTTCTAATGAACCGAATTCAACCCGAAATTCATTCTGCCGCAGGTATTACCCCTATTTTTACCCCTTCTTGGGGACATTACCCCTTTTCCTCCAAATAGCTGTAGGACCCCGCCCTTTTGATTCCAGTAATTTATTTTTCTGCAATTTTCGTAAGACAACCCGTATCATGCCGGGGCTGACTCCCGCGCAGGCACGTCTGAGTTCCCTAACGCCAAACTCATCAGGAAGACGGTCTATGGCATGACGCACCATCTCGCCTTTGGCGCCGTGTGCCATCATAAGTTCGCCTACGCGTTCTTCAAATTCCTTGTAGGCTGCAATTACTGTTCCAAGAAAATAGTTCCACCATGGCCGCATATCATGTTTGCCCTCATGCCAGCCCTGTGAACTTTTAAAAAGCACATCCCAATATGTTTCCTTGCTTTGTTCCACAATGCGTTCTAAACTTATATATCGGCCGGCTTCATAGCCGGCTTGATAGAGCAGCAACAACGATAAAAGCCGCCCGACCCTGCCATTGCCGTCTGTAAAAGGATGAATAGACTCAAAGTCCAGAATAAAAGACGCAATCATGAGGAGAGGCTCGGCTTTCCCCTCATCCATCATTTCATGGTAGAAAGAGCAAAGTTTATTTATATATTCAGGCGCCGCTGCCGCTGAAACAGGTTTAAATCGCACGAATCTGCGTCCATCCCGCTCCTCCCAGATAGCATTGTCTTTCTCTTTCCAATTTCCGCCTTTCCCCGGTGTGTGGGCATACATCTTACGGTGAAAATCCATGATTAGTTTAGGCGAAAGGATTAGACGATGCGCGTTCGTGTGTATTTCAGATAAGACATCTCTGTAGCCGGCAATCTCTTCTTCGGGACGATTCCCAGGTGTAATTTTCATGGCTATTAAAGGCTCTAAACGTTCCGATGCCATGGTTATGCCCTCAATGCGGTTTGAGGATTCCACGCTTTCTACCATAGCGTTTTTTTTGAGAGTTTCCAAAACTTGCGGAGACTGGTCACGGTATAGATCCTGCCTTCCTTTATATTCGCCTAAAGTACGCACTATTGCCAATAAACCGTGCGATATGGGTTGGTCCATGAGATATTTGTATTCAAAAGATCGCATATTTTTCTCCTATGAAAAAAATTCCTATTTTATAGCCAACCCTTGTCTAGTGTAGTGCGTCAGAAATACCTTTATATTTGATTCTCATTGGCAAACACCGGATAAAAGCCGCTTTTCCCAATAGCCAAATGTCAAGAAGCGTTAGACGCACCACACTAGCCTCTTTGATAAGCTCGATGATTTTCACCGAACTTTTCTCCGAACCTTTCTCCGAACCTTTCACCGAACTTTTGGGTATATTTTTATTTCCACTAAATTTCCGCCAAAGACTGTTTCCATTCAATGGCGGTTGATTCATTCGCGCCGATCGACTTCGATAAGTCAGCTGTTTTCATATTTTGTTTCCCCTCTGTAAAATTCTATCAAACTTTTGCTGTTTATTGGCGGTTAGCGGAAAAAAAACGGATCGGCAAAAACTTGTGATTGTAGAATATTTCATTAAGTACATTTCACTTGTGGCCGATTTTATTCTACAATTGTTATAGGCGAATGCGAGTATGATTTAAAATTCTGTTAGCAAATTGTCAGCAAACGGGATTTTTGGCGCGCCCCCGAGTATAAAAAGCGCTGAAATAATAGAAATGGCTGCTAACGCGGGGTGTTAGCGGTCTTTATGCCGGCGCAGGATTTTTGCGGAAAAACAAGAATTTCGGACACCAAAATGGGCACCGGATTTTTGAGCTGGACTCGACGGTATTTACTGTTTTATGACAGCTTGCCGGCATCTGAAATGGACATCATTCGGACACCAAAAACAGAATTTACGTCGATGGAGCGCTACCTTAACGAGGTAGAGTCCACCTCGAAAATGTTTTTTGGATGTAAAAAAGTGCTGAAAAAATAAGGATAAATGGGCGTGTAGCTCAGCTGGGAGAGCGCTACCTTCGCAAGGTAGAGGCCAGGGGTTCGATCCCCCTCACGTCCACAATTTTTTGCCGGAAAATCAAAGGCCGTAATTAAATGAAATTATCCGCCCGACTTTTTCTTATCCTGACAGGAATGGCGCTGATACCGCTTCTGGGATCAACCATATGGCAGGCTTTTCATCAGAAAGCCGCCGTGGATAATGTTTTCCAGCTGCATCAGGGGATAGCCGATTACGCGGCTATGGGAATCAACGACTGGTTCAGCAACGTCAACCACAAGCTTGCGTTCATATATGACATTGATAAAATGTCGGCGGGGCACACTCTGGAAGACGATTCAAAAATAATCCATCAGGTTCTGGTGGCCAATTCCGATATTGTTTCGCTCAGCGTTGTTTCAGGCTCATTCAAGGAAGTTCTGCGCATGCATGACGACCGCGTTTCGGATAAGGCGCTTCCGGAAGATTACGCCGCCATGCCCAGCATTCAGCAGGCAAAATCAACCGGACGCGTGGCTCTGGGAGAAGTTATGCTTTTGGGCGAACATTCGGTTCTGCCTATCGCCTATCCGCTCGCGAACGGACGGGTGGTGGCGATATATTTTTCGCTTTCCCAGCTTTGGAAAAAAATATCCCTGCAGGCCGTGGGAAAAAGCGGTATGGTGGCGGTGATAACTAATGAGGGGAAAATTATCCCCGGCCAGAGTAAATCCGAAATTGTCAGCGAACCTCAAGAATTGAAAGCGGCTTTATCTTCCGTAAATAGCGGGATGGTAAAAAATCTGCTTTTTTCGCCGGATAGGTATTCCGGCGCATACAGCAGAATAAAATTTCTGCCGTGGACGGCGCTTTCGCTTCAGAAGGACTCGGAGATTTTCGGGCCGCAGAAGCGGTTTTTGCTGGGGTTTGCGCTGTTTTCGGTTTTATCGCTTGCGGGATGCATAGCCGCCGCGTATTCTATTTCCAGGAAAATAGCCAGTCCGGTAGTCGCATTGGTCGACGGCGCCGGCCGCATAGCTTCGCAGGATTTCAGCCGGCAGATCCCTGAGACCGGCTGGCCCGAGCTTAGGGCTTTATCAGTGTCTTTCAATAGGATGACCGCGGAATTACGCAGATATAACGCGCTGCAGGTCGACAAGATAATAGAGGAGAAAACCAAGGCGGAAACCCTTGTTAATACCATTCCTGACGGGGTTATGCTGGCTGATTCGCTGGACAGGCTTGTCTATGCCAATCCCACGGCGATGAGGCTTCTCGGCCCCGGAATTCAGATGGATTGCCAGTTCCCTTACTGCATTAAGCGGGCCGAATTCAGGGACGGGATAAAAGAGGTAATGAAAGAGGCGCTTAAGCCGGTTTCCTGCGACATAGAACTGCTGTTCCAATCCGAGCCTCCGGTCAAAAAATTTTACAGGATATTTTCCACGCCCTATTCATTCGGCGACGCCGGCAAGCACGGGAAGGTTCTGATAATAAGGGATATCTCCCACGAAAAAGAAATGGACAGGATGAAGGACGATTTTTTCAACATGATAACCCATGACATGAGGAGCCCCTTAAGCACTATTCAGGGATATCTGGAAATGCTTGTTAAAATCGTCTCACCCACTCCCAAAACGGAAAAATATTTCAGCTACCTGCAGTTTTCCACCAGAACACTGCGCGGGATGGTGGATGACATTCTTAATCTGAATAAGCTGGAAACCGGAAGGCTTATTTTGCAGGTACAGAAAATATCCGCCGTGGATCTGCTTGCCAAACTGCAGGGAGCGTATGAACCGGTCGCGAATATGCGCAATATAAAAATAGAAGTGCTGTCCCCCCCCGCGCCGCTTGTTTTTGACGGAGACGCGGTCCTTCTTGAAAGAGTTTTGGCTAATCTTGTGGGTAATGCCCTTAAATTCACTCCGGCCGGCGGAAAAATTTCCCTTTCCGGCGAGCCTGTTTTCGGCCGGGACATGATTTCTCTTTCGGTGACGGACACGGGCCCCGGAATACCGGATGATAAAAAGGAATTTATTTTTGAAAAATTCCGCCAGCTTGAGGGGCATGAGCATATGGGATACGGGCTGGGACTTTCAATGTGCAAAATGGCGGTTGAGCTCCACGGCGGAGCCATCTGGGTGGAATCTCAGGTGGGGAAAGGGAGTAAATTCATATTTACGATAAGCAAAAATTTGGCCGCGGCGGCGAATGCTTTAACAAAACAATAAAAAATATATTATAATAAAGGTATATCATGGCGCATCTGCTTATTATTGACGATGACCTGGGATTCAGAGCCCTGCTCAATGACTATTTTTCGGATTTAGGCTATCAGGTTACGCTTTCCGAAGGCGGATCCGACGGTTTGAGTCTGGCAAAAAAATTGAAGCCGGATGTCATTCTGCTTGACGCAATGATGCCGAATATTTCCGGCATTGAAGTTTTAAGGAGTATGCAGGCCGATGAGGATTTGCGCTTCATACCGGCGCTTATTATAACCGGAAGCCATTTTGAGACTACGGTGAGAGATTTGTTCATGTCGGAGATAAATTGCAAAGGTTTTTTCAGCAAGGCTATACCGCTTAATACCATAGCCGAGGAATTGAAAAAAATACTCAAAGGAAAAATTTGAAATGAACCGTAAAAAACAGATATTGGTCATAGAAGACGAACAGGACTACCGCAATATAGTCATGCAATTGCTGGAAAAAGAAGGATTTGCGGTTTTGTGCGCTGAAAACGGCGCCGACGGATTGCGCTTCGCCGCCAAAAATCTTCCTGATCTTATCATTCTGGACATAGGATTGCCCGATATCAGCGGAATCGAAGTCTGCGCAAAGCTGAAAGCCGATAAACTTACGTCCAAAATCCCGATTATGCTTTTTACCATACGTTCGGAACTGGATTTGGTTTCGCAGGGGCTTTCAAACGGAGCCGTAGGTTATGTTCTTAAACCTTTTGATTTTGAAGAATTTAACAGCAGAATAAAAGAATTAACGGCGAAATAGGTTGAACAAAGAGGCGGGAATTGTGAAAAAAAGCGATGTGATCGTTAAATCCATAGCCATTTTAGACGACGACACTGAAATGGCCGATTTAATGCGCGTTCTTCTTGCCAAGGACGGCCGCAATATCTCGCTTTTTTCCACGGCCGGCAAATTTTTGGATTTTATAAACCAGGAAATACCGGATTTCCTTGTTCTTGACATGAATCTTCCGGGCATAAACGGAAGAGATCTTCTGCGGGTTTTGCGCGGCAATCCAAAGACCGCAAAAATGCTTATTCTCGCCGTGTCCGGAGCGATGAAAGAAACCTCGGATATCATTTCCAGCCTGGATTTGGGGGCGGATGATTATCTTACCAAACCTTTTGACAATACCGCGTTTCAGGTGCGGGTTGATTCCCTGCTTCTGCGCAATGCTCCGAAAAATGAAGAAAATATCGCCGTAATCGGAGAGATAACGGTAGGGCCGCTGATAATAGACGTTGATAACCGCACCATTATTTTAGACGGACGGGAAGTAGTTCCCTCCCCTCTTGAATTCGATCTGCTGATTTATTTCATACGCCAGCGAAACAGGGTGGTAAGCCGCGGCACTCTTCTGCAGGCTGTATGGAAAGGCGATCCCGTGGTGAATGTAAGGGCTGTTGATAAAAGAGTGGAGATATTAAGGGGAAAACTGGGCAAGTTCGGCAACCATATCGAAACTGTATTCGGTATAGGTTATATGTTCAGATATTAGGGACGGGAAATGGTAGACGGTAGACGGGAAAAGGTAAATTAAGAAAGAGGAAATATGGTGGAAAATCTATATCTGTTTTTGTTTTGCCGTCTACCGTCTTCCATCTACCTTTTACCTTCTGCCTTATATTGACGGAGACGATTTCTTATCTTCGTTGATCTTAAATCTGAATTCCACTAAAACTCCGCCTTTATTCTGGTTTTCGATTTTAAAATAACCGTTGAATTTTTCAGCTGTTTTTTTGGCTATAGGCAGACCCAGCCCCAGATGTCCCGGTTTGTCGGACACAAAGGGCTCGGAAATTCTTCGCGCCGTTTCTTTGGACAGGCCCGGGCCTGTGTCCGCGAATTTAGCCGTAAGCATTTTTTTATCGGCGTCGATCGAAAGACAGACGGTAAGGGCGCCTCCCGCCTGCATAGCTTCGTAGGCGTTTTTAATTATCTGATAAAACGCTATTTTAATTTTTTTTGAGTTCGCGGCGCATTCCGGAACATTGGAATCAATCCGTCTTGTTATTGTCAGCCTTTTGGCTTTAAAAGGCTGATCCCAGAGGTCCAGGAGCTGATTAACCGTAGTTTTCAGATGGCAGGACTCCTGCGTCCAATCAGACACATCGGAATACTCTTCCCATAATTGCGCCAAATCCAAAACAGAACCGGTATTGCGGATAATAGGGTGTATTTTAGCCTGCAGGTCGGGCATACAGACAGACATTACTGATTTAAGGTTTGAAATTATGTTTTCAAGGGGTTTTTTTATATGGCCTATCAGCAGATCTGGAACCAGAGTCGATACGGCGGCGGGCGGTTCAGGCTCGGGAGTCATAGGCGGAATGAAAATAGACTCGGCTGCTGTTATCGCCGCGGCGGTTGCCTCCGCCGACTGCCTTTGCTGGGCATAGACCTGTTCCTGACAGCGCCGGGTAAGCTCTGAGATTTCATTTTTTCGTTTATTGATTTCGTTTACAAGAGCGTTGTTGTGGTTTTTTGCGGCGGCTGATTCGCGCAGGAGTTTGTCGATTTCCGTCTGAAGCACTGAAATTTTATTTAAAGAAGCATGGGAAATCTGCTGTTCATTTCCCAGCTTTTCGGACAATTCGCGCGCTGATTTTGCCAGGCGTTCGTTTTCCAGATTCTGGGAGTCTAATTTTTTCGACAAACTGCTGTTGCGTTCGATTTCAACGGCGAGAACTTTATTCGCATCCGCAAGATTTTCATCCAGCGCGTGTATCTTTTCAAGCAGTTGTGATTTTGGGCCTATCGCTTTCCCGAGGGAAATTTTGTTTTCATTAAGCTTGAGCACGATCTCCTGTATGTCGTTTTTAAGCCGTGCTTCATATATTTCCTTGTTTGCTATTATTTTATCTTTGCTTTCGAGATCCTTCTTTAATCCGTCCAATTGCGCTTTTAGGGAATCGCAGCTTTCAAGTTCCTGTTCTAACTTTAACTTTTCATTCAGAATTTTTTGCGTATTGGTAAGTTCTTTTTTCAGCAGAGAGGCTTCGCCGGACGCTTTCTTGTACTGCTTAAGCACGTCTTTAACTTCATCCTGCGCCTGCGACATGGCTTTCCACAGAAAGCTTATGTCTTCATTCGCGGATTTATCCGCGGTTTCATTCGGCTTTTGGCTCTTTTCCTGAGGCATAATGTAAATTAAAGTAACTGCTTGGGGCAGAGGGAGCCAGTAGTCAGAATTCAGAAGTAAGAAACCGAAGTCCGTTCTGAATTCCGGCTTCTTAATTCAGTCTACCTGAATGCTACAGTTCAAATCATGTCCGAAGATGCTACGCCCTGTCCCAGCGAGATCTTGCCTTTTGCGGCCAGGCTTACCGCGGCATTAACGATGATGGATCTGGCCGACATTATCCTGTCTTTCTTCTGCGGACTTGAGATTATATCCTGCACGATGGGCCGTATTTCATCCGGGAAAATTTCAAGCACATGGGTTGTTTCTTCCTGCGGAAATCCGCGCAGAGCTACGCCCCATTCCTCATAATTTACGGTATTTACGATCTGCCGCAAAGTTTCGGTCTGGATGCGGCAAAGGTCCTCGAAAGTTATAAGCGACTGCTCTATCTGCGCCGAGCTTTCGGGATTTGAGATGGAGAGGTTCCCGAGTATGTTGAGCCTGTCGTTCGGGTCCATTATGCTGAGCAGTTTGCCGAGTTTGTCGGCGCCTTTCATGGTCATGTCCACGCGCGTTCTAAGCCTGTTCTCGATGTCGTATATCCGTTCGGGATCGGCCTGCTTGATATCCAGAATAGCCTTGCTTATTTCATTTCTCACGTCCAGCGTATAAAGAAGCAGGACTTTTGACGCCAGATGCGGGCTTTTATCGGTAAGATGGGCTATGAGGAACGCAAGGTCCTCTATGTGTTCGGGTTCAAGCAGCTGCTGAAGTTCTTTGGGGGGAAGCTCTTCCAGATAGCCGAACTGGCTCTTGCTTTCCAGCGCGCGGCCGGATTGAGCTATCGCCCCCGGTCTTTCCGGCGCGGCGTCCAAATCAAGAAGCTGAGGCGCTTCTCCGGGCATTTTCATGCCGACGTTGGCGATTTGCCCGAATTGCTGCATCGTGCTTTCGGAAGCGGCTTCCTGTTTCGCCCGCCTCATCGTGGCAAATTCCACGATTCCCTTTGTGGTTTTTGAGATAAGGAAGTATGCCATGAAAAATATAAAGAGGAGGACAACCGCAAGTCCCGCGGCGAAGAAAATAGTTCGGTATCCTTCGGGGCTGTAGATCGCGGATTTCCACGGAGCGATCATCTCTGCGCGGATAATAACGAGGTTGTCGCCCCTGCGCGAATCCAGCCTGAGCAGATCGGAGATAACAAGCCTTACCGCGTTTGACTGCGCTTCCGTAATCGCTTTGTCCAGGACAAGGGACACATTCACTCGGCTTATTTTAAATCCCAGGGTTCTGGCCGACTGCTCCTGTTCCCTCTGCATGAACATGCTGTCTTTTTTCTGCGCCAGCTGTTGGTAGGTTTTTTCCAGATATTTGGACGACTGGTATCCCGGCATCCCCGCCGTTGCGGCGCCGCCCAGCGGCGTGGTAACTTCCGTCTGGGTATTGACGACGTTTTCTTCCCCTTCGACTATTATGAAAATTTTCGCCTTTCCCGCGCCCAGGAGCTGGTCCAGAAGCCGCGTGACATCTTCAGCCATGCGCGCTTCTATTTCGGTTTTTTCGCTGGCACAGATCTGTGGAATGCTCAGCGCGGTCAGCAGACCGGCCAGACCGAAAATAAATAACAAGGCATTTATCCGGTTTAGCATAAATTAAAACCTCCCAATTCCCCCCACCGCTCTTTCCCATATCAGGGAAGGGAACCTTCCGGTCAGGATCGCGGGCAAAGCCGGCCGGTAAGGGGACGGTTATGTTATGTAGTGAAGAAGAAAGCCGTATGGTTACGGTAATACTTAATTCTTACAGTAAAACGTTTCAGAAATATTAAGATAAGGTTACATTTTCCGTCTTTTATTCTAGCTTATTTTTGCTGAAACGGTATTTTATACGGAAGCTCAAACCAGAAAATACTCCCTTTTCCCGGTTCGGAATCGACCCCTATCTGTCCTCCGTGAAGTTCTACTATGCCTTTTGAAAGCGCAAGTCCCAGGCCGGTGCCTTTGGCCTGCAGTATTTGATTTTGAATGCGCGTAAACGGCGAAAAAAGCTTCGCGCAGTTTTCTTTGGAAATTCCTATCCCCGTGTCCTGCACCGAGATGCGCAAAAGCGCGATTTCCTGCTTGACGTACGCGAACGCCCGTATTATTATCCTGCCGTTTTTCGGGGTGAACTTTATCGCGTTGGAGATGAGATTCGTAAGCACATGGCCGACGAGATCGGGGTCGAACATAATATCCGGCATGTTCGGCTGGATTTCGATCCGGAGAACAAGTCCCGATTCATTGGCTTTCGGCGAGAAAAACGCCGCGATGTCTTCAATAAGGGCGGCCGGTTTATAAAGACGCCTTGAAATATCCATTTTGCCGCGTTCTATCCTTGAAATATCCAGAAGCGTCGTGACAAAATGGGAAAGCCGCATGGCATTTTCCTGTATCCTCTGCAGACTGGCTTTTTGGCCGGCTTCCATGTTTTTGTCATTGGCGATCATCATGCGCACATAGCTTTCTATCGCGCCCAGCGGAGATCTTAATTCATGGGTAACCGAGGAGATAAATGTCTTTTTCATCCGTTCCAGTTCCAGAAGATTTTGCGACATGAGGTTGAATTTTTTGCCTAATTCCGATATTTCATCGCGCCCTTTTATGACGGTGGCGGTTCCCAATTTGCCTTCTCCGAGTTTGGCGATTTCCGCGGAGAGCGTGTTGAGTCTGCGCGTAAGGCTCCAGCTGATAAGAAATGCCGCCAAAATGCTCAGCGTGAATACTATGAACAATGCCGCGCTTAAATCGGATTTCGCCTGAGCCCGCGCTTCATTTTTCTGGTTTTCAATATGCGACTTGGAAAACCGCACGCGCACTCCTATTTTTTCCGCCCATATTTCTTTGGTGAGGATGTCTTCTTCCGGATAATTCCGTCCGAGCTCCTGCCCGTCTTTGCCGGTTTTGGTTCTTATCCTGCCCTTTTGCACGTCGTCTTTGACGATCGTGCTCCATTCGCCGGTTAAGTTGATCGAGGCTCCGATTACCGAGGGATTATCTCTGGAAAGCGCCGATAAATAATCCATAAGCATGAGAGGATCTTTTGAAAGCGCTGATTCATAAATAATCTTGCGGGTTTCGGTGGTTATAATGTCGATTTTTTCCAGTTCGGATTGTTCGATGGTCGCTTTTTGAAGGCGCAGGAATACCAGAGCCACCAAAACGGCGGACCCCATGGCCAGGGCGAAAAAAGCGAGGTTTAATTTGTATCTGAGTTTCACTACCTATATTCTACCTTTTGGGAGAGACTTTTTCTATACGCTCAAGGGCCTTTTGCGCCTGCGCGTTGCCGGGGTCAAGTATCAGAATCCTGCGGAAAATAGCGGCTGCCTTAAGATATCTTCCCTGGGCGTAATATTCCACGCCCTTTTGGTAAAGCTTTTCTATTTCCCGCGCGTCGACTGCGGCGCGTTCCCTTTTTGCGGGGGGTTCGGCGGGTTTGACTTCCACCGGCATTGACAGTTTTTTTCTTACGTCGTTTATGAATACATTAAGGATATTCTTCTCCTCCGGCGGGATATCGCGTTTAACGGCGTCTTCCCATATCTCCAGCGCGTTCTTATACTCTCCTACGACATAATAATTCGAGCCGAGGCGCTGAATAGCGGAGGCATTGCTGGGGTCAAGCTCAAGGGCGTCTTTCGTTTTCTTAAGCGCCGAGAGATAATCCTGCTTATTGAAAGCTATGTCGGATTCATAAAGGTTAAATTCAACAAGGTCGCCGTCGAATTCCTGCGGAACCCGCATGCCGTTTATATGCGTGTGTTCCTCCACCCGCGTAAGGAATCTTTCCAGTTTCGTATCGGTGCGGTTGAGGCTCAGGGCGTAAGCTATCTGCTTGGTAGATTTTTCGTCGTTGCCCGCGAAGAAATTGTTTATTCCGTCCGTAAGCAGGTTCTCCCATTTCTCTTTGGGCTCTTTGCGCTCGGGATAAAAACCCGCCACGGCCGTAATGCGCTTTGAAAGTCTTATGACCGAAGGGTCGGGAAGAAGATCTCTTGCGACATCGGCAAAGGTCCTTGACGCTTCTCTGTATTTGAATGCGGCCAGCAGGGCTTTAATAGGCTGCAGTCTGGGATCGGCCAGCGGAGCCGGGAATTTCGACTCTCCGACTTCATCTTTTGAGGCGAGCCGCTTATACTGGTCCAGGAGCTCCATGCCGTATTGCTCTTCCGGCGTGGGTTCTCCGAAGTGAAATACCATCGCCATTCTATGGGTTCCCGCGGTTCCTTTTATTGTGCCGAGCGGAAGCAGGAACGCATAATCAAATTGTATCCTGTTTATCCTGTATGAAAGGCCGGTGCTTATCTGCCTGAAATCCCTGTTGCCCATCGCCAGGGCTCCTCTTACGCCCAGCTGGCCGCGGTCAAGGCTCGGGAATATCCTTTCGGCCGCCAGCGTTATATCTTTGTCCATGTCGCCGGTCGGGCCCTTTTCAAACCTCAATTCCGAGGCGAGCGTCATCCAGAGGGTTTTGTAAGATCCCCCCAGCCGGGTGCGCATCGGGATTTTATCCGTATTTCCGCCGCCGAAAGCCATATTGGGCTGGAGTATATCCCTTACCGCCAGCGCAAGGGCATAGCGGCTGTTTACCTGATAAAAGAATCCTATGTCCGCGTCAAACGCGGATTTACTGGTTTTTTTCGCCAGCACGGGGTCTTCTAAGCCCGTGGCTATAAAGTTGGCGCCCATGGCGTTGAAAGCTTCGGGAAGCTGTGAAAATGAATGCGACATTCTTTTAAGCGAAATGCCGTATTTTAAGCCGTTAAACACGTTTTTCCCTTTGTAGATATTGCCGTAGGAAATCTGGAGGGTCTGCTCGCTGTATACGCCGGAAAGATTAAACTGCTGCCATGCTCCGCCGATAACCCCCCATTTGTCCTTAAGGGGTCTTACAAACGCCAGATGCGAAAGGCCGAGGTTTGAGCCGTCGCTTAAGCCCATATAAAGAAGCGAATGAGACGCCGACAACTGCATCCGTTCAAGATTTTTGAGTCCCGCGGGATTGTAATAAAGGGTATGAAGATCGTCCGCCACCGCTGTAAACGCATTCCCCATACCCGGCGCTCTGGCTCCCATGCCGAGATCGTCGAATAAGGCATAGGAAAATCCCGGCATGAATAAAACCGCCAGTCCGAGGAAAACCATGGTTTTTACAAAATCAATTTTTTTCATTTTAGTGCAAGCGCCGTTTTTCCCATCTTCCCGCAATCTTGTTATAGCCGCCCAGAAACCCAGTTACCCAGCGGCCCAGCAACAACTCGCAATTCAGCAGACCCCTCGTGGCTTTGCTTCTTTTTGTGCCTTTTGTGCCACTTCGACTCGCTTTCTTGCTCGCTCAGTGTGGTGAGCGAAGTCGAACCACTTTTTGTGGCCGTCCCCTTTTTCCGTCTACCATTTACCGTCTCCCGTCTACCCTCTTTTCATCATCTCGTCACCACTACCGTTCCTGTATAATGCGAACCGCCGGCGGATATCTGGTATATATACACGCCTCCAGGAATTTTGCTTCCGCTTAAATCCGGGTTCCATTCAAGGTCATAGGAAAAATCCTGCATTGAAATATTTATAAGGCGCATTTCAGTTATCTGCCTGCCCGATAGATCGAAAATTTTTCCGGACACGAATAAATCCCTCGGGTTGTAGCACTTGAACACGAAAGTGTCGTTTCTTCCGTCGCCGTTGGGCGTCACCAGCCTGTTTGAGACGTAAGCATCGGCGAAAAAATTCGCCGTAACGATTCCCGGCGCGCCGCCGGGCATGCCCATGCAAAGCAAGGAAGCGCAAAGAGCAAGCGCCGTCTTTGCTTTTATCCTTCCGGCTTTTTCGCCGTGTTCTTTTTTCATCGCTTTGTTTTTTTCTTCTCGTATCTGCCGTCTACCATCTGCCGTCTACCATCTACCGTCTATCCTCCCCCGCTACTATAGTTATAAAATATAGTTGCGACTGTTTTATTACGAAATTGCGATTGAATTTTTAATATTTTTGTCGACGAGAGAATAGGCTGAAGACTGAAGGAAAAAGCAAGATTATGAGACGGCAAAGGGGATGGGAAACGTAACAAAAAAGACGAAGAAAGGGGATGGCCACAAAAAGTGGTTCGACTTCGCTCACCACACTGAGCGAGCAAGAAAGCGAGTCGAAGTGGCACAGAAGGCACAAAAAGGAGCAAAGCCACGAGGGGTCTGCTGAATTGGGAGTTGCTGGGTAACTGGGTTTCTGGGCGACTGTAAAGACGATATTTGGAGAGTGGGAAAAAGGGAAGGAAAAAATCAACCGCTGACTACTTTCTGCTGTCTACTATATCCTATCCGCTATATACTATCTACTGCTTTCATGCTATCTACTGCCTCTTTATAATTATCTGAATTGTATATTCTGAAAGTTCAGGTTGTTGCCTTTTATAACCATTTCGTATTCCATTGATTCCCCTTCCGTCGAGAGGGAATTCGTGGGGCCGTAGGCGGTTGCGGAGTTGTCGGACGTGGTAGGCGAGGCGGCGTTTGCGTTGCCGGCCGCCACTGAAAAAGTATACATTGTGCCGCCTTCAAGGCCGGTGACGGTTATGGTTGCTGGCCATGCAGATTTTATTTTCCAAACAGGGCCGGCGCCGAGCGTGTAAGGCGAATCCTGCACATATTGAGAGTTTACTTTTATCGCGTATTTAACCCCCGTCCCTGCTTCCCCGTTGTCGTTGATTATTACATCTATTGTTGTCTGCTGGGCGTTTTGCACCGTAGGAGCCGAGGGCGTTTTAGGCGTTACATAAAATGTTAAAACTATCTCAGTGGTGCTTGAAAAGTTTACCTTGTCGGTATGGGTGGCGACTATGGCGTTGAAATAGTCGGCTCCGGTGAGCGCCTGTGAAAACAAATAGGACGCATTTCCTGAGTCCGTGTTGTCCGTTCCCCACGTGTATGAGCCCGCGCCGTTAAATTTATACCCGAATTGAGTCTTTTCAGGATTCCCTTCCGTAAAATCAGCCTTTAGGGTAAAGTTGGCGTTTTCGCTTACCGGCCAGGGATCAAAACGCAGATTTTGGGAAACTATGGGAGCTTTGTTGTCTATTTTGAACTGATTGGTCGGCACCCATGAACCGTCCGTAGTCCCGTCATTCGGGTTTATATGCACCCATACCGTGCTCTGTTCCTGATCCGCTAAATTACCGGCGCTGTTCCATATATAGGTATGGCTGGTGCCCGGGTCGGCGTTTGAGGTAAGCGGTGATCTGCCGTCTCCTCCTGCTCCGTCGGAGGTGTTAAACCAGTTTGAGCCGTTTATTGAATACTCCACTCCGTTTGTAATATTGCAGGTATCCAGGTCAGGGTCAATCATTTTGTAGGAAATCGTCACCTGTCCGGATGTCACGGCAGGCAGGTTGGTTACCGTAACGGACGGAGCCGTGTTGGCGGTTTTGGCGGTCGCTAACGGACTGTAACCCGTTATAGAATTTACCCCCGCGGTAGGAGGATTCGAGTCATCGGCATTGGCCGCCTGTATTGAGAACCAGTAATCTTCGTTTCCTAAAAGTCCGGTTACTGTAACCTGAGATGCAAAAGCATTGCTCCATGCTGAAGCTTCAGCGCCCAGGCTTAATGACCCGTCAGCTTGATTTACGTATTTTGTTCCGCCTGCGGCGGATGTCCCGCGTATAACATAATAAACGCCGGAACCGTCTTCGCTGTTGTCATTATTGCTAACTCTTATTGAATTAGTCTGGAGATTATCAAGAGTGGGAGCCAACGGGGTTTTGGGCAGAACAAACACCGTAGTGCTGAATTCATTGGTGTATACATTATTCACTTTATCGGTGTGAGTGCCCGTTAAAGTTGTGAATGAATCATCCCCTTTAAGAGCCGGTATGCTTGTGATATCACAAGAGGCGCTTGTGCTGTCATTGTCGTCAGTGCAGGAAAGACCGTAACTCCCCCCGCTGTTAAGTTTATATGTGAAATAAGTCTTATCAGGGTTTGTCTCCGTGAAATTAGCTGCAAGTGTAATTGATGTGTCCCCGCTTACGGGAAAAGGAGGGGCAAAATGAACCGCATAGCTTAATGATGTGGCCGCCTTATTGTCAACGGAGAAAGTCCCCGTCATCTGTGTCCATGATGCCCCGTCTTCCTTGCTGTCATTGGGCTTCATATGTATGTAAACCGTGCCTTCCTCCTGGTTGTTTATGTTATCAGTACTGCTCCATACGAAAAGATGGCCGTCTCCGGGCGCAGGCGATCCGGTCAGTCCCGTGTAGCCTTGAGCACCGGGCGCCGAACCCAAAAATGCGTCGTTCCATAAGGAGCCGTTTAGAGAATATTCGACTCCGGCAGTGCCCGTTTGCGAGAGATTGCATATGTCGCCGTCGTCGTCTATCATTTTATAGCTTATCGGCACCTGCCCTGAAGTCAGGCCGCTGAGCTGTGTTATGGTTACGGATGGCGCGTAATTGGACGGTAATGTCGTGCCGACCGCAGATTCAGAAAATGCTGAAGTGGAATTAGCTTCGTCAAAAGGCTCGGGCGCGGCCAACGGATTTCCAGCCACAACTGAAAACGAGTATTCCCTCAGGCTTTCAAGGCCTGTGACTGTTATTGCGACGGCTTCTGTCCATGTCTTCCAGTTGACAGCGCCGCCTATTGAATCGTTGTCCTGCACATATTGGGTTCCGCCTAAAGTTGAAGAGGCCCTTATTAGGTAATACAGCCCTGTTCCGTTCTCTCCTGATGCCTTGTTTATTGTGACTTGGATGGAGTTTTTTGTTTTGGTTCCCAGCGTGGGAGTTTGCGGTTTTTTAGGCTGTACATAGACCGTCGTGCTTAGCACCACATTATTATAATAGTTAAAAGCCAAGTCGGTGTGAGTTGAGCTAAATCTTGTAAAAGAATCATCTCCTTCAAGAGCTCCCGCTGTTATCTGGCATGTGTAAGTCGCGCCGCTTGCGCGGTTGGTGTCATCGGTGCAGGAATTTCCGTCCACGCCATTGAGCATATAAGTAAAGTCGGTTTTGTCTGAATTTGTTTCTACGAATGAAGCCGCCAGCCAAAACGACGTGTCCCCGCTTTGCGGCATTGCCGTAAAATGCGTTCCCTGGCTAAAAGCCGGAGGCTTGTTGTCTATTCTTAACACATTAGTGCCGCCGTATGTGGCAGTACTGCTCAAATTACCGGCAATATCCGATGAAACCATTCTTACGTAAACATCCGTATCTTCAGTATTGTCTAAATCCGTTTTGCTGTCCCATGCGTATTGATGCGCTGTCCCGCCCGATGTGGCAGTTAAAGGTGTTGGGTTGCCGTTTCCATCTCCTCCTGTCCCCATTGTTCCATCATACCACGTGGAATTGTCAAGGGAGTATTCAAATCCTTTATTAGGCGATAGCTTTGTCTCTAAATTATTATCGTCGTTTTCAGGGTCGGTAAGAGTGTAACTTACCATTATAGTTCCGCTGCTTAACACATTAGGGATAGCCGCGTTGGTTATTGATATCGACGGCGCCTGATTATATTCCACTTCTACCCACAATTGCGAACATTGTCCTGTTTTAGTGCCGCTATTGCCGTATATTCTTATCCCTGCTTCCAGATTGTCGATATCCGTCCATGTCCATTCATTGCTGTCGCTGGGACGCACCGTCCATGTAGCAGTATGAAACTCCCAAACGTTGGCACTGGCGATGCTATACGGCGCCGAGCCATAGTCGGCTCCTCCAAGACGGAGATACTCTTCCTGCGATATGCTGGTGTTTGTGCCTCGCCGTATCCGCATGAAGACTCTAACTGCGATTATTTTATACGTGCTGGGGGTGACATGGTTCGGGAGTCCGTACGTATCCAGTCTATAAACCGCACCCGCAGCATTTTCGATATAATTAGCGTCGTCTGTAGCAGCTTCGTAAACCATCATGTAATTTGTGGAAGCAGCCGGAATTGTAGTGTTTGCTGTGTTTGATCCTATGGCATTAGGCCGTAAAATCTCCACTCCAGCGTTGCCGACAGAGGAAAAAATAAAGCACAGTATGAATGCGGTTAAGTATGCTTTTATATTTTTTATGTTTTTCATACAATCGCCGTAAATTTTACACACTTTTTCAACGTCACACATTATACACAAAAACTTTTCCCTCTTTTCGTTTTTTGCCTAATCTCATCCTTATATTCCCCCGAATTCCCCCTTTGAAAAAATTCCGGCTTTTATGTATCCCTTAATCAAAGATTGGTAAGGCACATTGATCTCATTAGCTTTTTCTTTAACACGGTTTAAAATATAATCAGGAATCCGGATGGAAATAGGATGAGATGTCGGTTTTAAGTTTGGGAAACTAACCTTTTGAAAATCTGAAGGCGCGAAATAATCGGATAAATCCAAATTCACCCAAAAAATTCGTTCCTCGTCTTCGTTTCTAAATTTCCGAAGTTTAAGCGGCTTTTTCATAAAGATTGCTCTCTCTTTTGTTAATGCGTCTTGCTGAAATGATTCTAATTTTCTTTTTCCTGACGGTAAAAACCACATAAAGCAATTTTTCTAATTTTGTTTTGCCCAGTAAAATAAACTTTTTCTCTGCGGCTGAGTGAGCGCGGTCAATGAAAACAATTTTATCCGCATCCCAAAAAGCCTCTTCGCTTTCTGTGTCTTCAATGCCATGTTTTTTGTTTTTTCCGGTATTTCCGCTGTCCCAGTCAAACTCTACCGGCTTGACAATATTTATCATGTATATGATAAATTATACATCTTTGCCGCATTATTCGACAGGGTCTTATAGTTTTTTTCATCTCCCATCTTCTCTTTTTTGCGCCTCCTTGCGGCCACTCTTCCTTTTATAATTCTGGATTCCCCTCTCGTTTTTCTGTGTCTCTGTGCTCTCCGTGCCTCTGTCCAAACCTTCCTCAGAAGCAATGAGTTTAGACTGACCCATTCTCAATGCTTTTGAGGAAGGAATGGGTCTGCGGTGGAAATTTCTTCGCCGTTTTTAAGTTTTCCCCTAATCTCCAAATCTCGTCTTTACAGTCGCCCAGAAACCCAGTTACCCAGCGGCCCAGCAACAACTCGCAATTCAGCAGACCCCTCGTGGCTTTGCTTCTTTTTGTGCCTTTTGTGCCACTTCGACTCGCTTTCTTGCTCGCTCAGTGTGGTGAGCGAAGTCGAACCACTTTTTGTGGCCATTCTTTTTCTTCGCTTGTTCTGTCCGTCTACCATCTACCGTCTTCCATTTACCTTCTTTATATAGGTCTTTTGGCCCTTTCAGACTTTTACGGAATCTGATAAAATTACAGTATGAACAGGGACTCTCACGAACAAGATAATGCTCCAGCCACCAAAGGCGATCTAAAACAATTGGAACAATCTACGAAAGCTGATTTAAAAATTATTAAAGCCGACATAGAACAATTGAGACTATCTACGAAAGCAGACACAGACATTCTTAAGTCTGATATGAACGTTCTTAAGTCTGATGTTAAAAATCTAGAGCAAAAACTGATCCAAGAAACAAAAAAAATATCATTTGAAAATGCCCGGCAGGGCGTAAAAATTGACAAGTTCCGCGATGAAATAATGTCTGCCCTGCGTGAATTCAAAAGCGAGCTTCTTTCTGTATTCGAATTATCGGTTGTCAAAGGCCGATGGTATGAGCAAAAAGCTGTTACACATGGCGACATGCTAACCTCCCACGATGATAAGCTTTCAAACCACGAAACCCGCATTGCCTCCTTAGAACAGAAATAAAATCCCCGCTCAGTCACAAGAACAGGTGCCCAGCGGCCCAGTTACCCAGACGCCCAGCAAGATACACAGAGACGAAGAAACCCAGCAGACCATAAATCCAGTTCCCAATCCGCCACGCTGTCCAGTTTTTTTGTGCATTTTGTGCTTTTTGTGTCTAATTCTTTTTTGCTCTTTTCGCTTTTCCCCAATCTCTTCTTTATACTTCAGGTCACCAGTTGCCAAGTCACCATGTCACCAGTCCTGTAATTTCTTAAAACCTAATCTCCAAATCTCGTCTTTACAGTCGCCCAGAAACCCAGTTACCCAGCGGCCCAGCTTTCTTCTCCGTTAGCCGTCTAGCCGCCCAGTCGTCTTCTTCCGTTTTTGCTTTTCCATCTACCATCTACCGTCTCCCGTCTTCCCTCTTTATTACTTCTTCTTCAGCCAAACCGCCAGAACGCTGTTCTCATATACCTCAAACGGCCTTGCCTCTGTGGCCGGACTGTTCACTTTAAGACTGCCGCCTGTTGATCCATTGCCTATGCTTACTCCGGAGGAAGCGGTTATGCTGTAATTTGTTCCGCTTCCGCCTGTTACAGTAAGCGTAGAGCCGTTCAATGTCAACGAGCCTGTTACAGTCATAGTTGCTGCATTGACGAGATTCTTATAATTCATATTTAGCGTTGTTGTCGCGACATGATTGCCCATTTGGTCGCCCGGCACGCCGGTCAGTCCGGCTCCGCTTCCGTAATGAG
>CAZFMJ010000054.1:0-19791 GCA_964520045.1 uncultured Elusimicrobiales bacterium
CTTTCTTTCCGTTCATGAAAGAAGCGCCCTGCCGCACGCTGTTGCCGATCTCCACGCGGGCGAGGTCGCGCACCAGCACCGGAACGCCGCCCCGGGTGGCTACTACTATCTCGCCCAGTTCGGCGGTATTTTTAATGAGCCCGAGGCCGCGTATAAAGAACTGCTCGCCGCCGGTCTCGAGTATGCCGCCGCCCACATTGGAATTATTCTTGCCGATGGCGTCGTAAAGCTCCTGCAGGCCCACGCCGTACTGGGTCATCCTGTCGGGCAGCGCCACTACCTGGTATTCTTTGATGTAGCCGCCGAAAGCGTTGACCTCGCTTACGCCCTCCACGCTTTTCAGAACCGGCGTCACTACCCAGTCCTGCAGTGTACGCAGCTCTCCTAATTGCTCCGGGGTTTCCGTCTCCCTGCCGGTTTTTATGGTGTATTGGTAGATCTCGCCCATGGCCGTGGCCACCGGGCCCATGGAAACTTCTGCGCCTTCGCCCAGCTTGCCGCTGACCTCGCCCAAGCGCTGCGAAACCTGCTGCCTGGCGAAATACAGGTCGGTGCCGTCCTTGAATACCACCGTCACCACAGAAAGGCCGTACCTGGAAGTAGAGCGCAGCTGGGTGAGGCCCGGGATGCCGCGCAGCGAATTCTCCACCTGGTAGGTCACCAGTTTTTCTATTTCCAGAGGGGATTTGCCCGGGGCGGTGGTGACCACCTCAACCTGCACGCTGGTAACGTCGGGGAAGGCGTCCATGGGCAGCGAGCGCACGGCGAAAACCCCGCCGACCGCGACAATGGCGGCGACGGAGATCACTAGCCACTTATGGCGAATCGAGAAGGAAATTGTCTTATCAAGCATATTATTTAATCCTCGCCCATCTGGCTTTTCATCATCTCGGACTTAAGAAGGTAAGCGTTCACAATTACCACGCTTTCTCCTGATCTTACCCCGCTTTTAATTTCCAGCAGCCCGTCTTTTTCCCGGCCGAGTTCTACGTGTCTTGGTGTGAACTCTGTTTCCCCTGACTTTACGAACACGAACGGTCCGGCCGGACCGTTCTGCACGGCGTCCGAGCGCACGGATACTCCGTGAAAATACGCGCCGGTGCGCACGGTGGCGTCTATGAACATGCCGAATTTAAGCTGTCCGGAAGGATTCTCGATGGCGACCCTGGCTTTCACGGTGCGGCTGACTGTGTCTATCTCCGGGGATACAAATACTATCGTACCCTTAAACGTTTCACGCGGATAGGCGGCGGTCTTTATTTCCACCTTTTGTCCTGCCTTTACAGACTCCAGGCTGCGCTCGGGAATGTCCAGCACTCCCCAGAGCGGGTCAACCTCGGTAAGCGTAAAAAGGAAAGTCATTTCGTTTACCTGGTCTCCTTCGCTGGCGTGAACCGCGGTCACTATGCCCTTATGCGGCGTAGTCGCGGTTATAGCGGCACCGGAAGGCGGTTTTATAACGGCCAGAATATCGCCGGGATTTACCGCCTGGCCCAGGACGCCTGAAACTGTTTCCAGCCTACCTGCGCCGCCAGCCATTATATGGTGAGGCTTCTGCGCGTCCTGCATCACGCGTCCCATAGCCTGAAAGGTTTCCGGCACCGAGGCGCGCTTTAACACTTCGGTCTTTATGCCGCTTTCTTTTTGCGCTTCGGCAGATACCTCCATGCGGTCCGGGAGCGCTGTGGATGCCTCAGCTGCTCCGGCGGGTGGATTTTCTGTCGTAGCGCCTGGAGTCTTCTCTCCGCAGCCGGACAGTCCTATCAAAGTCGTTATCACTAATACATTAATCAACATTTTCATTTTTCCTCCCCACTGTTAGCCGCAGTTTGTAACTGCGCGGTTTTTCCGTAGTATTCAGTTAAAGCGTCTAGATAATTCACGTTCTCTTCAAGAAAAATACGGTTGGTCTCGTAAAAGGCCGTAAGGTCTATTTTCCCGGAGAGATAATCCTGCGCGGCCGTGCGCCTGAGGTCGTTGAGCAGGGAAACGGTTTCCCGATAGGTTGAAAGGCGTTTTTGCGCCAGCCCCAGTTCCAGCCAGGCGGTGTATACTTCCCGGCGGATTTCCAGTTCAAGACGCTGACCTTCGTAATCCAGCACGGCCTTGTGCGCCAGTGCTCTTTTTACTTCGCCTTTATTGTTATACCAGAGTGGCAGTTCCAGGCCCAGGAACAGCCTGGTGTAGCCGGTTCCGCCGTCGTTGCCGCGTATGATCCCGAATTCGGGCACGGGGAGACGCTTGCTTTTCTCCAAAATTACGCCTAGGTCCGCAGCTTTACTGTTAAGCGCCAGGGCGCGCAGTTCAAAGCGCCGGGCCAGGGCCAGTTCGGTGTATTTCTCAAGCGGCTCAAGCACGGGAGCAACAGGTGCAAGGCTGAAGCCGCCGTTCTCCGAGACGACCGCTGGCGCATCCGGCCTGCGGCCCATGAGGGTGTTCAGTTCGCCCGCCGCCGTGCGCAGCGTTGTTTCCGCTTCCTGCAGATGGAAGCCGCTGCGGGAGGTTTCCACTTTGGCGCGGGCTATATCGGCGTTGCCAGCTTCCCCGGTCTGTAGGCGCATCTCGATCTTGTTGAGGATGTCCATAGAGAACCTGAGATTCGTCTCCTCGAAATTGCGTCTTTCTTTGGCTATGCGCAGGGCATACCATGTTCTGCGGGCGGCGCTGAGGATAACGGTTTCTAGCGCCTGTAGTTCTTTTTGCGCGGCCTCGTAAGAGGCTAGGGCGGCCGAACCTGCAGTACTGGCCCGGCGTGTAAGCGGCACGGGCTGAACGGCTTTTAATTCGTAGCCGTCCGAACCGGAGGAGGCGGCTTTGTCGATTTCAATGCTGGGATTTGGGTAGGCGGAGTTTATTGTCACCTCGGCTTCCAGTATACCCAATTGCCGCCTGGCCGCAGCCAGGGAGGGATTTGAGTCTTTCACTTCGGACAGGATGCCGGGCAGGGTAAGTGCCGGTGTCGATTTCGGCGCGGCTATAGCGCTGCCCGGGAACAGGGCAGCAATAAACAAAGGTATTAGGAACTTTTTCACACGGCCTCCAAAGGCTATGCAGCTTAAGCTATGGGACGCTCCGCAGGGGCGTCGGTACTGTCAGTTTTATTTAGGACTTGACCGCACAGGGAGTGTTAAACCGCAGGGGGATGGAATATTTCGTCTTCTGAAAGCCGGTGGACAAAAATAAGCGTAAAAGATATTACGCCTAGCTTTGCTGTGTTATCGGATTCAAGAGAATTCTTTAATCCGGAAATATGACAGGAAGAACAGCACGAGGCGCATAAACATACCGTGGGACATGTGATATCGCAAGTCTGCGGATGGGGGTGCGTTGCCTCCGCCAAAGCGGTAAATGTAAAGAATAGTGAAAAGATTAAAGGTATAGCGCGGCGCATAATTTCAATATCTCTAGATTAATAAATTCAACCGACTTATTTTTTGCTTCTGCTGAATTCCTCTCGCCATGCCTTTCATGCGTGCCGGATATGCTCAATGCCCTGGCGTAACAAGGAGGCCACGTGGCTGTCGTTAATTGAATACCATGCCTTTTTGCCATCCTTACGGTACTTAAGCAGCCGCGCGTCGCGCAATACCCGGAGCTGATGGGAAACGGCGGACTGGCTCATCTGAATCACAGCGGAGATATCACAAACGCAGAGCTCCCTTTTACTCAGTGTATGGAGCATTTTAACACGCGTGGCGTCCCCAAGGTTCTTGAACAGCTCAGACACTTGCTGCGCCCTCCGGGCTGGGATCAATTCCTTTTTGGCCACACGGATAGTCTTTGAATGCTCGCATAATTCTTCGCAGACTCCGATGTCTTTCTTTTTTTTAGCCATATCTCAACATGTGAACATCTATTCATATGTAGTTTACCAGACCAGCGGCCGTTTGTCAATCATCAAAAACCTTGACAGCCCATCGGGAAGGAAGGTATCAACCTCTATCATGGAGGTGGATATGCCTTACTGGAAAAAATTGATAGACGAGATGACGTCGGATGAGCGGTTCAGGCGTGTTGTGGAAATTCTGACGAGGGCTTCGGTGCGGCTGCTGGAGAAGCAAAGGGCGGAGACGGCGGCCAGGGAGAAAGGTGAGCCGGTGGTGCCGGGGAACGCTCTCACGGAACCAGAGGAAAGCAAAAAGCTGGACTTCACTGCGCCAGAGATATATGAGCCCGAACCGCGCCGGGGAAGAATCCCATTCGGCCGGCGGCGGGATGGTCCGCGGATCAAGGGAAACGAAATTGAGATGTCGCTGATAAAGGATATTCAGCGGCTTGCGGCCGAGGGATTGTCTTCGGAACAGATCGCGCAGCGGCTGAACCAGGAGGACAAGGTCAGTAAGCGCGTCGGTCTTGCTTCGCCGCCTTTGTTTTTGCAGCGGCTTCGCAGGAATATTTACTTAGGAAGCAAATGCTTTTTTAGGAAAACGTGACCAGAACCTGCCTTGAGATACTTTTCAAATGCTTCGGCTGATCTTTCATCGGAAAACGCGATATAAGTCTCCATCTTCCAAGGAGCAAATGTCTTGCTGTAGGTTGACTCGCCTCTGTTATGTTCGGATAACCGTTTGTTTAAATTGGATGTCCTGCCGATGTAAACTTTTGCGGGGTCTTGGATGCTGGTGAGAATGTAGATGAAGAAAGCTTCTTTCATATGTTCTGCTACGCTGCGTCCGTATTGTCGCAGCTTCGCAGGAGCTTGAATTTTTGCGACGCAAAAATTCAAGGGTCCGCTGTCTTTTTCAACAACTCAAATCGTTCCAGGTACAGCGTCCACGCCGTGCCAAGCCGTTCTTTCTCAGTTTCCGCGCCCTCGCAATGCAGCGTCTCCGACAGATTGCGCATCAGGCCCAGAGAAACATGTCCGATAAGTTCAATGCTCTTTAAACAACGGTTCCCTTTTTCGCTCAGCGCACCGTCACTGCCCGCCGCCGCACTGGCTTTCAAAAACAGCGCAGGGTCGTCTACAATCCTTCGGCGCAGTTCCCGCCCAGCTGCGCGGTAGCTCGCGCATAGCCGGCCTATCTGCCGATTTGTAAGCCCCAACCCCCGGATTCTTTCCGCTAATAGTCTGCCATCCGCACTGTTGCCGCGCGTCAACGGCACCAGAAAATTCGCCGCCGCCGGGCCCCCCATGCACCTCGAATCCAGGGGGATCTATTGGAGGCGCGGCAACTCCGGGAACGGCTGGACAAAACACCGGGGCTCACCAAAACCGCCCTAGCCCGCGAGCTTGGGATTACCCGTTTTGAGGTAATCCGCCGGCTAAATCTTCTGCGCCTTGCCCCGGAGATTCAGGAATAAATATTTGCCATGCCTCCGAGTTTATCGCACCACTGTCCTATTTCGAAGCGGACCCTGCGGAATATTGCCGTGATTCCTGATGCCGAAGGGCAGAGGGCGGAGTTTAACAAACTGCTCGGCTCACAAAAGTTGAGAGCCGTCTAACATTCATTGCTCATCCCGCTTTTTTCGCTTCGGCTTATGTTCAAGCTTTTTAACCTGATTCTCAAGTTCTTCTATTTCCTCTTGCTGCGCGGCAATATCCTCGCGATGTATCCGGGCCGCATTGAAGATCTCGTATTGTTTCAGCGCAAAGGCTTCGGCGATCTCTGCTTTGACCTTGCCGGCATTGCTTAGAATGGCCTTTCGGTTGAATTTTAGGAACTCATCCAGCAAAGAGCGCCAATCCTTCATATATAACGGCACCCCTTCCTCGGCGCGCTCTTCTGCGAAGTCAAGGTACATGGTTACCAGCCGGTCCAGCTTCTTAATCTCATCGGCATTGAGATAATTCTTGGCAATGGCCGCATCCGCTTTGCGGACCTTGCCCCCCTTCCATGAGGTAAGTCCCATGTTATCCTTTCTTGCGTCGGAGCGTTCATGGATAATTTCCGGAGCCGTCTTACCTGTAATTGCCCAATGGAGCTTGTTCTGCACGATCTGGAAAAATTCATGGGTTTCCGCCGCGTTGGAATCGTAGTCGACCGCCAGCTTATAAATATCCCGCACCTTTTGATAGAACCGCTTTTCGGAGGCGCGGATATCGCGTATACGCTCAATCAGTTCATCAAAATAATCCGCGCCGAACTCCTTGGGATTCCTAAGGCGTTCATCATCCATCACAAAACCCTTGATCAAGTATTCCCGGAGCCGCTCTGTGGCCCACCGCCGAAACTGAGTGCCGCGTGAGGAGCGCACCCTGTAGCCGACGGACAGGATGGCCTCGAGATTATAATATTTCACGGTTCTGCGGACCTGTCTTTCGCCCTCTTTTTGAACTTGTAAGTATTCCTTACAAGTTGCCTCTGCGTTCAATTCTCCGTCGGCATATATGGATTGGAGATGAAGTGTGATATTCTGTGGAGTTGTCTGGAACAATTCCGCTATAAGCGCCTGTGTGAGCCATACGGTTTTGTCGTACAAGCGCACTTGAATACGGCTCTTGCCGTCCTCAGTCTGGTAAAACAGTATTCCAGATTGATCTGTCGCTTTCTCAGGAAGGTTTTCGCTCATATGTTGTAAGGCGGGGTGTAATGCTCTGCTTTTACTTTGCTCATAGGTCTCCCTGATTCAAAATACAGTGGTTTAGGAACATAGCTTATATCCTTAGGACCTCGAATTCATGCCTGCATGCAGGACACCGAACGGTGACTTTATCCTCAAGAACTCTCACTCGAAGTTGCTGCTGGCACTGCGTACACTGAACGATTCGTGGAGTTGCGTTTTCAGACTGTGTGCTCAACTCGGAGGTCCAAATTAGGGGAGCGATAGACAAGCTGGATGGAAGGTAAAAGAGGTTGAAGAATTTGTAGCTTAAGTCTATGTAATTAAAGACCAATCTCGCGGTATAGAAATAGACGAACTTAGCATTAAACACCATGAATCCTACGGTTGCAATAAAGACTCTCCGCCACAACTCCCAATCATTTAGCCAGAATGCCACGGCTAGTGAAATCAAGAAAATGCCCAGCTCGGGAAAGAGGGCGTTAACCTGGCGGCCCCATGAGACCCAGACTCTAACACATAGCCATACGAAGAAACATCCTGCGCCTAGAAGCAGCCCCACCCACCCAAAGCCAATCAGAGCAATAACTGTTGCAATAAGCCATAGAGTAATATCCAGCCATGAGAGAACTTGCAGAAATCGAAGCTCTGCTTGAATGGGTAGCTGAGTGGCAGTGGTTAACTTCTCTGCATTACCGCGGCCGGTAAGGAACCAGCGGAATTCAGCGGTGTTGATAAATATGGTCAGAGAGCCGTTCTTTTTGCCCTCCAAAATACGCTGATACTCTTCCTTGGAGGCGATTTCGGGCCTGCCGGCTGTCACCTTGGCACAAAATTCAGAGTCAGCTTTTATATATTCTTCCCGACCTTTGCGTGACCATACGGATGGGTGCAACATATAGAACAGATGCTGAAATCGAGATGGTCCTTCCGGGCGAATCTCCCGTGTATTCTGGCCCTCATCCTTTTTATTCGCTTCTACCTCCACTAAATACCTTGAGATGGATGGTCGAAATAACAGAAACGAAAAGATTAAAATGACTAACGAACCAGGGAGGTGCTCAACTGCCGGGCCTGCGCGGAGAAAGGCAAGCACTAGGTTCGACACTATAGATATCAAACCATATCCGACATAAAGCGTTCGCCCCCACCGTCGACCGAACTGTAACGCAAATCCAGAGATAGTGTATATCTGGAGCAGGAGTGCTGCTAAAGCGAACGTAATCCAGACGGGCTCGCCGTTCGGATAAGTCTTATCAAAGCCCCTCGCTGCCATTGCAAAATAGTATAACACCGGCATGCCCAGACCGTATATGGTAAGCGTTTCAGAAATGAACCTGAGCAGAATGGGTCGTTTTGTACTCATAGAACTAAAGTAGTCGGGTTTGTCAAGACCACTTTTAGGCCCGCACTAAGGTGAAATTTTCTACTGCCGTATTCGAACCCAACCTCCCTATTTCTTTTTTTGCTTTTCCAGTTCCGCAATATACCTGAGCTGGAGTTCTGTAACCAAACGACTCGTGATATCGCACTGTATTATAAAGCGTAAAATATCCTTTTAGACCTGCCTTTGCTTCAGGAATATTTTGGTAGCCGTATATATACACGTTTTCCCATTTAACCGACCGCCATAGCCATTCTACAAAAATATTATCAAAAACACGGCCTTTGCCGTCCATGCTTATCGAAATCCCTTTTCCAATAAGTTTACCCGTAAATTCCTGGCATGTAAACTGGCTGCCCTGATCACTGTTAAATATTTCGGGCGCGGGATACAGGCGCAATGCTTCTTCCAAGGCTTCAACGCAGAAACCAGCCTCAAGCGTATTTGACAGCCGCCAGCTCAAAACATATCGGCTATACCAGTCTATTATCGCCATCAGATAAGCAAATCCATGCCCCAGCCGAATATATGTTATATCCGTAGCCCATACCTGATTAGGCCGGTCTATGCTTATCTCCCGCAGCAGATACGGATATATCTTATGCTCAGGATGCGGACGCGACGTATTCCGCTTGGGAAAAACGGCCATCAGCCCCATTCTGCGAAGCAATGTTCTGACATGGTCCCTGCCCACTGCGTAATTCATATCACGCAGGAATTTCGTCATTTTCAGCACACCGTAAAACGGCGTTTGTGTATACTGCTTGTCCAGCAGGTTCATCATCTGCAGGTCGCGCTCGCTTATCACGACTGGCATATAATACAGCGTTGACCGGGTTATACCCAAAAGCTCACATTGCCGGCGCTGGCTATACTGCCTGTCTTCTTTGTCAAAGAGCTTTATCCTGTCTTTTAACCCAAAATTTCCAATTTTTTTTTAAGCCAGTCGTTTTCTACCTTCAGTTCGCCAATGCTCTTATAAAGCTTGTCTGCCTTTTCTTCCTGCCCGTTATCCTGCTTGCTTTTGCCCTCGTTGAATATTTCAGCGGCGCCTTTAAGCAATTCCTGTTTCCATCGGCTTATCATATTGGCATGCGCCCCGTATTCAGAACTGAGCTCTGCCAATGTCTTTTCGCCTTTATAAGCCTCCAGCGCTACCCGCGCCTTGAATCCGGCCTCGAACTTTTTCCGCATCATAACTGGCCTCCTTAGGTGTTATTATACCCTCTTTTTTCACCGTAGGTCAGCCTGAAAAGTGGTCCAGTTTTTCCCGAGTATTATAGGCAATGATGAGCTGATAGATTTGACCAACTGCCGACAGCGGTTTATTTTGCTTAAGAACAGGGGCAAGCTTACAGAAAATCAGGCAGAATATTTGAAAAGACTTTGTGAAATCAACAAGCCGATATACGAGGCCATGCTCTTAAAAGAAAGTTTTCTTAAAGTATACGACTGCCAAACACCGGAGGAAGCGCAAGGCTATCTTGAAAACTGGATTGCAGGGGCGTTTTCGAGCAGCGTAGAAACTTTCAGAATCATAGCGGAGAGTTTCCGTGCCAAGCTGGAATACATCATAAACTGGTTCAAGAAGAAAATAAGTTCGGCGATATCGGAAGGTATCAATAACAAAATCAAGCGGCTTAAACGAATGGCGTATGGATACAAGGATATTGATTATTTCAGGCTGAAGATTCATCAGCACTGTGGATTGCTGAATCCCAGAAAATATCCACAATAATTACGAAAGAACCGAAAAAACCTTACATTAAAGCCGTCGCTATAAAAATTCCCGAGGTGGTAAATCGTTACTTGACTTCTCGCCGGGAAGGAAGGTATCAACCTCTATTATGGAGGTGGATATGCTTTACTGGAAAAAGATTTCTGCTACGCTGTGTGCTTAACGTCACAGCTTCGCAGGAACTGGTTTCTACGAAGTGCTGTCGTTAATTTTAGCGCAAGTAGAATTTATTCCTACGAAGCGCTGTCCTGTTACGGACAGCGCGAAGTAGAAGGTAGCAAGTGCTTTTTGAGGAAGGCGAAACCAGAACCTGATTTTAAGTATTTTTCAAAAGAATCGGCCGCTTTTTCGTTTGAAAACGCCAGATAGGTTTCTATTTTCCAGGGAGCGTATGCCTTGGTATATTGGGATTCACCTCGGTTATGCTCAGAAAGGCGTTTATCCAAGTTGGATGTTTTACCGATATAGATCTTTGTGGGGTCTTGCAGGCTGGTTAGAATGTAGACGAAGAATAAACCTTTCATAAGTTCTACTCCGCGCTGTACTTAACGTCAGCGCTTCGTAGGAACTTCTGCTCCGCTGTCAAGAACCCGTTCCTGCGTAGCCGCGACAAATACAGACGCGGCGGAGCAGAAGGGTCCCTAGTGGGACGAAGCGGGTAACCGCCTTGGAATTAAAAAAACGAATTAAACTCATTTATTCCCCCCTGCCCGACCTTTCAACAGCCACTTTAGGCCAAAAACTGCGTTATTTGCGCCATAAGTGCCGGCTGACACCGGAGAAATTCTCAAAAAACGCGGGAATCGCAAAAAACAGTCTGCTTAGGCTGGAACGGGATGAAGCAACGCCGCAGGATTATATTCTGGGCAGGATACTGCGGTATTTCGGCGCCAATATAAAGGAAGTATTTCCGGATTGCGATATATATGATTTTATTATTCCCCAAACCGATTTGGCCGGAAAAATCAGGAATTTCAGGCTGAGGCGCGGCATACAGCAGAAGGTTTTGGCAAAGAAGCTCGGCATTCACAGATATACGCTCTGCCGGTATGAAAAAAACTATACAAAACCAGATAATGTGGTTTTATCCAAGCTTCACAAAATCATAAGGCCGGAGTGTCATAAAACATAAGGATTTAGAGGAGAGCGCTACCTTCGCAAGGCCAATGTCGCAAGTTTGCCGTATCTTGCTGCAGTTTGTTCCCGTTGATAAACCTTCTCCCCCGCTTTGCCGGAGTTTACTGGATTTTGATACATTCGACTACACTCAGTATCATCCTGAGTGAGTAAAGCGAATCGAAGGGGTGACCGAAAATGCCCCCAACTGGACACCAAATGGACACCAGATATAGTTTTGTGTTCCACGCGACAACTAGTGCTGTAGATTATTCAGTTGGTTTTCTAAAAACAATTACTTGGGAAATGGACGTTTTTCCAGATGCGTCGTGTGCTTCTATGATGAGATAATTCTGTCCAATAACCAACGAGGATTTTTCATTAAAGAAAAATGTATCCTGAACCTTAAACTTAGGTAAATTTTCAGTCTTTGACAGCACGGATATTCCGTGCTTGCGCTCCAATGGATTTCCGTTTAGGCTTACGCTTGCTATTTTGTTGTCATCCTGAATCAAGCCTGCAATATCTATAGATTCCCCAAAAGTTTCGCAATTATTTGAAGGGGTGGAAATTATTATTTGTGGCGGATTCTTATCTATTCGTTTTGCCAAATATTCCTTTCGCCATTCCGTCCGTGCCAGTTCTTTTTGTTCAGTGCTACGCCCAAATCCTGCCCGCAGGCTTATTCGATGAGAAATTCCGAGTACATCATGTTTTAGGATTGCATAATCAAATGAAAGGCCATAGGAAGAGACCATCCCTCCAAAAGTTGGGTAATTGCCGTCCCATCCGGCTCGGAGAGCGGCAATATTAAAAAGGGTATATTCAAGGCCGGTTCTGAATTCCGGCGAAAAACTTTTGTTAAAAATTATATCTGCTGACATTAGAAATCCACCGGCAGTAAACGCTCCACCGAATCGTTGCGTTCTAGGAAGACTATCGTAACCGCCGTCTCGGTTTAATTTGCTACCAAATAAATTTTGCGATTCAAAACCAAGTCTTAATCTGTTAAACCGTATCGAAAAACCGATGTCGGTATCCCAAGCTGTTGCAGATAAACCATCAACATTCCGGCGAATCATTTTTTGAGTGGTTCCTATCGTCACTTTTTCCCATGGTTGAACCCCGAACCCAAACAAGAATCCTGTGCGAGAATCCGTTATTTCACCTAATGGATTATTAAGCGCGTCTCTGCGTGTGGCTCCTGGCATGGTAAATTGTATAGCAGAAAAGCCTAACCCAAATGGCCTGCGGAATGCATGTGCGATTGAAACCGCAGAAAGTTTGGCATCTTCAAAAAGAGTGACATGACTCATGCATACGCCAGTTTGATATGGTCTGCCAAGCCCGGCTGGATTCCAGAGAAATGCATCATAGCCTTCAGCTATAGCGCTATATGCTCCGCCCATTCCCAATGCCCTAGAGCCGGCTCCAAATTCAAGGAAACTCGCAGGAGAACCTCCATTAACTTGGGTTGCGAAAGATAATGCATACTCTCCAGAAATAATAATGAGACCAATTACTAAAAATTTGTTCCACTTCATATGTTTATTTCGCGACAATTTTGGTCGTTTTTATAGTTCCGCCAGACTCGACCGCACATATATATGTGCCGGCTTGTACAAAGTAGCCGTTCGTATTTTTCCCGTCCCAAGGGATTTCATTGGGGCCTGAATTGCCGCCATTTTGCCCGGCAGAAAAAGACTTGTCCCAGATAAGCTTTCCGAAAGGATCATAAATTCTTATTTTGACATTGTGGCTTTGATTTAAGGAATATCTTATTTTAGTAATTTGCCCTCTCAACGGAGAAAAGGGATTTGGATAGTTAGACAACTCTTCAAATAAAGTGCCAGACGAAGAAAATCCCAATATGCGGAAAAGTGTTAAGTGTGTTACTTTGCCAGTAACGTGCTTGGCAGTCGCATCAACGGTGGAATCGTCTGTCAATTGCCAAAAATTTTGGGTGCTATTATAGAAAAATAAACGCAAGCTATTTTCATTAATGCCAGCTACATCGTTGGTCGCATATGGGAGTGTTATTATTATGGCTTTGTTAAACTGACTTGTATTATCGGTTAGTTTTATATCACGAGCCACAGAAGTTGCTTTAGTGTTTATATCATTTACCACTGCAGGTAGGTTTGAGGGGGTTTCTATAATGATTTGAGTGGCATTCGAGATCGCACCTTCTGGAACCTCAATTTTAGTACCGTCCGGATTTTGGATAATATTATTGGATGTGGGATATAATGCTGCGTGAATCTGAAATTTATAATGCGCGGCTGACGTGCCCATGTTGCCTGCTTTGTCTTTTGCCAGTGCGTGGAAATAATATGTTCCATCTGGAAGAATTGCTATTGTGCTGGATGTGTTTGTGGTAAAAGTATCGTTCGTAGTTGGAATTGTATTTTGAGAAGTATCTAATTTGCAGTAATATCCGGAAATACCGGAAAAATCCGTGGGGTCTGCAATAGAAATATCTACTATGGGATCTGAATAAGCCTGATTGGAATCAGGATGAGATGGAGAAGTTAAAACAGGAGCAATAGGGGGCGTTATATCGACACCAATCCCATCGCTATTTTCAGACCAATTACCATAAAGTTCAGCTCCGTTTTTGGCCTTAACTCTGGTATAATAGGTTTTTCCTTCTGTAACTCCAGTGATAGTTTTAGACAGAATATTACCCACATAGCCATCAAACAGATCGTTTCCTTCAAGACTACTTCCGATCTGCATGAAATAGCCGGCAATACCGCTTTCGCTATCAGCGGCAGTAGCTTGCGTCCACGAAAAAGTTATTGTTGTTGTGTTAATGAAAATACCTTGGTCTTGTGGTGTTGATGGTTTGCCGATAGGCGGAGTAGAATCTGATAAAACAACATCAGGTGCGTCAATGGCAGAAGTGGGTATGCCTATAGCTTGAGCGCCGCCTGCATCCTGTGCTTCAAGATAATAAGTGTAATCAGTTCCTATGGTGGATAGTGTTTTTAAATAGGAATACAACTTACCATCAGTGTATATGTTGTCTCCCGTATCAACTGCCGTCATCGTAAAGGGACTCCCTGATATTTCACTGCCGCCTTTCTTGATATGGACTTTCGGATAGCCACTTAAAGGCGCGTCATTGTCTGCGTCTGTGTATTTTACGTGATAGATAAATGTAGTTGATACATCACCAGTTTCAGGATTAAGGCCATCGGCAGTGTAATCGGTTTCGTCTGTCCAGTAAAGTATGGGCGGATGGGTTGTGGTTGTAGATATCTGATTCAATGTAAAAGTAGCATCAGTTTCAGTGGATAATTTTACCTCAAAATAATAGGTTGTATCTACAGAAAGGCTGTCGAATGTCTTTGTGGTTTCGCTTTGTGTGACCGAGGATACTATGCTGGAATAGCCGCTGTCAGAAGTTAAAACGGCTACATAAGTAGCACCCAAAACATTTGTCCATGAAGTCGTGAGGCTGGAGTAGGTGCGCGCATTAAAAACCGGATTAAGTGGTGTCGCTGGAATGCTTGATACATCAGGTGCGTCAATGGCAGAAGTGGGTATGCCTATAGCTTGAGCGCCGCCTGCATCCTGTGCTTCAAGATAATAAGTGTAATCAGTTCCTATGGTGGATAGTGTTTTTAAATAGGAATACAACTTACCATCAGTGTATATGTTGTCTCCCGTATCAACTGCCGTCATCGTAAAGGGACTCCCTGATATTTCACTGCCGCCTTTCTTGATATGGACTTTCGGATAGCCACTTAAAGGCGCGTCATTGTCTGCGTCTGTGTATTTTACGTGATAGATAAATGTAGTTGATACATCACCAGTTTCAGGATTAAGGCCATCGGCAGTGTAATCGGTTTCGTCTGTCCAGCTAATTATAGGTGGTGATCCCAATATGGTATCATACAGTTCAGTCGTGGAAAGACCTCCGTCCCCATTGCTTCCCCCTGTTACCAAGACCTTGCCATTGGGCAGTAATGTCGCGGTATGATTTTTCCGCATCGTAGTCATTAAGCCTGTGGCTGTAAATGTTCCAGCGGATGGATCGTATAATTCAGTTGAGGAAAGATAGTCGCCCTCATTCCATCCCCCTGTCACTAATACCTTGCTGTTGGACAATAGCACTGCTTTATAATATCCCCTACGTGCGTTCATCGATCCTGTGGTGGCAAATGTCCCGGCGGACGGATCGTATAATTCAGCTGAAGCAAGATATGAGATGGCGCCTTTACGTCCTCCGGCCACTAATACTTTGCTGTTTGGTAATAATGTTGCGGTATGAAGTCCCCTTACCTCGCTCATTGAACCCGTGGTCGAAAATGTCCCAGAGGATGGATCATATAACTCAGCTGAGGAAACAAATGAACCGCCGTCAAATCCGCCGGCTACTAATACTTTGCCATTGGACAGTAATGTCGCGGTATGATTGGTTCTAACCGTGTTCATTGAGCCTGTGGTGATAAATGTCCCGAGGTCTGGATCATATAATTCTGCTGAGGGAAGAGTTGAGCCACCATTGTTTCCTCCGGCCACTAATACCTTGCCGTTGGGTAGTAATGTCGCTGTATGATTGCTCCGAGCTGCGTTCATTGAGACTGTGGTGGTAAATGTCCCTAGGGCTGAATTGTATAATTCTGCTGTTGACAGTCCTGACGCACCGTCAGGTGTTCCACCTGCAATAAGTACCTTGCCGTTGGGCAGTAAGGTCGCGGTAGGATTGACTCTAGCCGCGTTCATTGAACCTGTGGTGATAAATGTCCCGAGGTCTGGATCGTATAATTCGTTTGCCACCAACACTTTGCCGTTGGGTAGTAATGTTGCTGTATGATTGCTCCGAGCTGCGTTCATTGAGCCTGTGGTGGCAAATGTCCCGCTTCCTCCAGAATAAATATACAATTCAGATGAGGAAAGACTTCCGTCACCATTATGTCCGCCAACCACCAACACCTTGCCATTGGGCAGTAAGGTCGTGGTATGCCTTGTCCTCCCAGCAGCCATTACGTCTGTGGCTACAAATGTCTCGGCGGAAGGATCGTATAATTCAGCCGAGAAAAGATAGTCGCCATCATTCCATCCCCCTGTCACTAATACCTTGCCGTTGGACAGTAACACTGCGGTATGATATCCCCTCACCATGCTCATTGAACCCGTAGTCACGAATGTCCCTAGAGTTGGATCGTATAATTCAGCTGAGGCAAGATATGATGTGCCGCCATTACGTCCTCCGGCCACTAATATTTTGTTACTTGGTAATAATGTTGCGGTATGATATCCCCTCACCGCGCTCATTGAACCCGTGGTCGAAAATGTCCCAGAGGATGGATCATATAACTCAGCTGAGGAAACAAATGAACCGCCGTCAAATCCGCCGGCTACTAATACTTTGCCATTGGACAGTAATGTCGCGGTATGATTGGTTCTAACTGCGTTCATTGAGCCTGTGGTGGTAAATGTCCCGGCGGAATAATCGTATACTTCCGCAGAGGAAAGCCGTGTACTGCCATTTTCTCCTCCTGTTAGCAATACCTTGCCGTTGGGCAGTAAGGTTGCGGTATGATTGGTTCTGCCCGCGTTCATTGAGCTTATGGTGATAAATGTTCCTAAGGCCGGATCATATAATTCTGCTGAGGGAAGAGTTGAGCCACCATTGTCTCCCCCGGCCACTAATACCTTGCCGTTGGGTAGTAATATCGTCGTATGATTGCTCCTAGCCATGTTCATTGAGCCTGTGGTGGTAAATGTTCCTAGGGCTGGATCATATAATTCTGCTGAGGAAAGAAATGTACTGCCATTAAATCCGCCGGTTACTAACACTTTTTCATTTGGTAGCAAGGTCGCGGTATGACCAGCTCTGGCTGCGTTCATTGGACCGAAAGATGCCTGCCATATAGGGTCGATCAATAGCGGGTAGCGCAGGCCTGTATCATTAAAAGCGAGCTGGATTCTTCTGTTAGTTATTTTCCTGTAGAATCCATTGATTCGCCGACCCACAGCATCAAATATCACCGGCCGCGAAAGCGTAAGTCCGTCTACTGTTATCTCTCCTTTCTCATTAAGCCTGACTTCCTTGGAGTATTCGTATTCAAACCATTTGGGGGCATTTGCCGATTTCAGTAGAAGCATTTCCTGACATCGGCCATGAGACATAACGTAAAGAATACTAGTATCCATGTGTGTATCGGGATACACGATTGCTGCGTCTTCAATGACGGCTTTGGAGGAATTTCCGCTTTTCAAGACATGTTTTACTTTCAATACTTGGCTGTTATACCTAATAGTGTAGCCAGAGCTCAGATTGTTCCCAAGAGTAAATGTAGGGAGGCCATCTTTCTTAAAATTATTTCTCGCCGCCAAAGCTTCAAGAGCCCTAATTTCTTCGGGTTTCAGCGCAGACTGTGGTATGGACGAACCAAGATATCCTGTTTTGAGTTTTATCCCGTCGACTGTTTTTTTAATCTCAGTTGAATTGGAATGTCGGAATGCATCCGTTATCTCCGGAATATTGAACTTTTCTTGAACATATTTTATTACTCGAGCGCTATGGTGTGTTATATCGTTAACGGTTTTATCGTCGTAGGCGAAGCCATTGTGCAGTGCCCCACACCAAACAAGTGTTCCCATTACAATGAAACGTACCGGCCGTGTAAAACGTTGAGATGCTGATGTTGATAATTCTGGAGCCAAAAAATACATTTTCCCCACCTATAAAATCATTATACTGCTTTTCGCGGGTGGAACTGACGGGCCACTAAACTAGACCACGGTCAAGTTTTTCTTTTTCTTACTCAATAATCCCCTTTCCCATTCGACTTGATCTTCTTAATATTTTATTTACGCATCTTTAATTATCCAACGGCTCTGATACCATAAATTCTGGGTATCACACGGGTCTATTTTAAATAAAACCACATGACCACATTTATCACAATACAAAACTATAATCTCTGACCTTCCAATTATTAATGATGCTAAATTGCATTTCTCGTCTATAGGATATCCTGAGGTGATGGGTTGATATTGGCCTCTGCCACAGTATATACATATTTGCGGGATATGCGAACTTACAAAATTATAATTACCACATAATAATCGTTGAAGTTCTATTGTCTTTATTATGAGTTCGCTTACACTGTGCACACGTTGTTTTACATCCGCATGAATGACGATATCAAATAGTTCGTTTACATGTTCATATCTGGGATTCTGTTTTATTGATACTAAATTAAACTCACCTTCGCGGTACCGTTCCCTGGCAAATATTTTTTTCCCACCAGACAACATCCAATATAATAATTTGCCAAGTGAATAGACATCTGCGGCAGGCGAAACTTCAGATGCGCGTCCACTTTCTAATTCGGGAGCAATAAACCAACGGGCACCGACTACTTCACTAGTATTAGTTATACGCTTGGTATCATCAGAATCGTCAATGAAGCATAACCCAAAATCACTAACTACCACATCACCAAGGATACTGTCCATGCGAATCAATATGTTGCCAGGTTTGATGTCCCGGTGAATAATTTTTTGTGCGTGAGCATATTCAATAGCTTTGCAGATTGTGTAAAAATAGAAAAAAATTAATTCAAGAGATCCTTGCCAACCTCGGTTATGCTCCAAATCGCTACCGCAACAATATTCCATAATATAATATGGGTGTTTGTTGTCTAGTTTTGCATCTACAATTTTTATTATATTATTATGGTTAAGTCGTTGTAATTGTGAAACCTCGCGCTTAAATCTTTCTTTTTGTTTCATGTTTTTTAAACGTTTGGCAACAAATTGTTTCCCTTTTCGGTTCTCAACCAGATATGTCCATGCTTGACCGCCTTCGCCAAGACTTCGAATAATTTTCCATTCTTTCCCGCAAATAAACTTTGAATCCGACATATAAAACCTCCCCCAAATTAGCGAAATGTTTTATTCAGAATCTTCCGACAATTTCTTTTTTTATTTTTCCATCCAAACCGGCGCAGTCCAAGCCATATCCTTCGGCTTTTTCTTCATCTTCTGCGTTATCCGCGCCAGATAATACTCCTGCTTGCCGTCGTATTTGATATTTTCAAATTTTACCGTTCCATTGCCGATAAGGCTTTTGTTCGCGGCAGTTTTGACAGGCTCAGAACCCCCGATACTGCCATAAAGCAATTCAACCAGATAATCAGCCTCCGGCTCATCCCCGTCGTTTATCGTTATGACAGCACTGACAGTCGCCGTGCTCCCGTCAGTCTTTACTATATCGCCCATCAAATGCCCACTAACCCGAAACCAGACTTTTAAGTCCTTATCATAAGCCCCCCCCACTTTGCCGCTGTTTGCTGATTTTTGACCAAAACCTACTCCAACTGGACACCAAATGGACACCAAATATAGTTTATATTTTTATTAACCTAAGATTTTTCACCTTAATTCAGCCTGAAAACTGGTCCAGTTTTTACCAGGTATTACAGTCTGCGTCACTCTGTTGAGAAATACAGGTATTTAGATATATTATCCATTTTCTAATTTCAGTTCGTTGTTCTTGGGTTATAGGATCTCCATGGGCTGGGGCGTGCCGCCTACGGTTGAGCAAGTTAAACCCATATTTCAGTTCGCGTTGTGGCTTCATCTTAAAATTACTTTTGAAAATTGTCCAGTTATTCATAATGGTTTTGCCAACGCCAAAAAAACTAAGAAATTTTTGTATGGCAGAGATTGCGGATTCATCATCACTCACATTCTGTTTGTTGCAAATATATGATCGTGTATCGTTCGGTATTTTGTCCAGCCAATGATCAGGCGATGCTTGCTGGAGTTTCTTTAAAACAAACTCCTTCATCCTTTTCTCTAAATCGCCAAGGAGTTTCTCGGGCCAATTATTCAAAATCACAGTGTTATCGGGTTTATTTAATGCTTCGGAAAATCTAAATATCATTTCCTGATCTCCACACTTTTTCTCCTTTATCCATTCGCTATAGGCGGAGTTGAAGCCATTATTAGTGCTCAGTGCTGTGTCTGAAGGCGGCAGTCTAAGATTCCCCAGATTTCGGCGGTTTGTATTCCCCACCTG
>CAZFMJ010000055.1:0-19023 GCA_964520045.1 uncultured Elusimicrobiales bacterium
CCCGAGGTTTGCGGTTTATAATGTAACGGGCGGAATCGCGTGGACTTCTTCCTTTCTTTTCGCGGGCTACAAATTTGCGGGCCTTCCCCTGGTTAAAAATAATTTTCACATAGTAATTTTAGCCATAATAGTCATTTCCGCAATACCTCCGGCAGTTGAATATATAAAGGCGATGAAGAGGGTAGATGGTAAACGGGAGATGGTAGAAGGTAAAAGCAAAGAAGTTAAATAGGAGAGGGGAAACGATAGGCTGGAGATTCGTTCCGGCGCTGGGCGCTTATTCTATCGGATATTCAGCTTGACGGGAAGTTTTCCAAGCGGTTTTTCCCTTCCGATTATTATCTCGCCCATGGTTTTCATCGATATTTTTGTTATTCCGTATGTGGCTAGAACCGTTCCCGCTTCGGGAAATTTTTCTATATCATATGGGCTCATAAGACTGGCAAGGATCGAGGGTTTTTGCAGAGCAAAAAGTTTTTTTATGAGTTTTATCTGTCTGACCGATGATTCATCCGACCACTGAAAGCTTCCTATTATAAGCATGTCCGCTTTTCCCGCCAATTTAAGAGCCTGTTTTGATTCCGCATCCGCGGGAGCGGATTTTACCGTGTAATATGCCGTGTCGAATTCCGGCAAGTCCAGCGCTTTATAGAAAGCCGAGATATCCGTATAAAATCTGGGGGGGGAAAACACAATCACGCAAAGCATGGGTCTCTTCTTTTTCAGTTTCTTCAAAGAAATGGGAATAAGCTTCCTTCTGTCTCTGACAAGCGTAATGGCTTTTTGCGCTATCTGCTCCGATACCGTCCAGTAGTCTTTTCTGCTTTTTGGAATTTTGGCGGCGGCGCCGGATAAAAGTCCCGCCTGACGTTTTATTTCCATAATCCTGACGAAGGCTTCATTTATTCGTTTTTCTGATATTTCGCCTTTTCTCAGGGCTTTTAATATTTCCATTCTCGCGGCAAGAGGATTGGCGGCAGAACCCATAAGCGCGATGTCGATCCCCGCCTTTACGGCCAAAGCGGCGGCTTTTTCCTGCCTGTATTTTGATGTTATCGCCTTCATCTCAAGGCTGTCGGAAATGATCACGCCGTTAAATCCTAAATCTCTGCGCAGTATCCGCGTTAAAATTTTTTCGGAGAGAGTGGCCGGGTTTCTTTTGTCAAGGGCGGGGAACAGGATATGGGCGGTCATTATCGCGGGGACTCCCGCATTTACAGCCCGCATAAACGGCTTAAGATGGGTTTTTTTGATTTCTTGGGAGGACATTGTTATCGTAGGCAGGACTTTATGGGAATCAAGCCACGCCGCGCCCTGCCCTGGAAAATGTTTTGCGGTCGCTATTATGCCGCAGGCCTTAAATCCCACTATCAGGGCCGAACCTATGCTGGAGACAAGTTCGGGGTTGGAGCCGATGGAGCGCACTCCTATGGCGGGATTTCTTTTCTGGGTGTTTACATCCAGTACCGGCGCAAAATTCATATTTATGCCGGCGCGTTTTAATTCCATGCCGGCCAGATATGCCAGGAATGCGGTTTTTTGATTATCGCCCGCGGCGCCCAGCATCATATTCGCGGGCAGTTGGGAAAGTCCGAGGGTGCGGGGGGAAAATACCGTCCCGCCCTCATAATCCGCAGCTATCAGAAGAGGCAGGCCTAAAGGGCTTTTTTGCGCCCACTTTTGAAGCTGGTTTACGGCTTTGACAGTTTCCTCAAGGGAGAAAGAGCCCCATTGAAGAAGGACTCCCCCCGCCGCGCCCGTTTCCACGGCGTCCTTAATGCGATTTATATTATGAGTGTCGACGGAAAGCATTATAAGCTGGCCTATTTTATGTTTAAGACCATAATCTTTCCGCGAATCGTTTTTTTGAACAGAAGACGTTTTTCCGCGGGCATACTTGTCCGCCAAAGCCGTATCGGCGGAATTATTCTCTTGTTCAACGCCTGAACTTGTCTCTTTGTATAGGGCTTGCGCGCCGGAGGCGCTTATGGGCCGGCTTTGATATGCAGTTAATCCGGTGTGAATGTGAGAAGTAAGCAGCGTAATGAATAATATAAGCATCTTTAATAATTTATGCCGGGAACAAATTTTTTCCAGCTTTTGCCGTTCCTTCAGCCATCCGTCTTCTTTATGTATACGGTACAAAAAAACAAGCCCGCATGACAAAATACGGGCTTGTTTTTTTAATTTACAAACGCTTAATGAAGATAATTTAAGTCAAGTCCCGTGCGGCTTAGGGTATATGTAATATTGCCCGCCCATTTGGCAAAATCGTCCCATGCGCCGTCCTGAGCCCATGCAAGCTCGTCATACGCGGTGTTGTAGCTGGACGGGACATATACGGCAAGGCCGGACGCATCCTTGTATTTGTCGCCGTAAATGCCGTTTGCAACGGATACATTCTTGTCAAGATAGGCCATGATTTCGCGGCCTTTAGCGGCGAGCCCGGGCACCCTCGTGCCTTCTGTTATCAGCTGGATAAAATGGCGGACATCCTTTGAAGTATAGTAGTAAAATGCCTGAGCCCTGCTTTTTGCCGATTTGATAAGGTCTTTTTCGTCGGCGCTCATGACCATCGCCGTCCATTCGCCCAGGCTGTCTTTGAGAGTCAGCAGGGAGCGGGCGTTTATCGCAGACTGGGTGGCGCCGGTGCCGTTGGCTTTATAGAATTCAATGTATTTTTCGGTTATTATTTTCCCAAGTTCAGCGGAAGACGCCGAAGAATTCTGCTTGACCGCCGCGAGTATGGAGTCGTATGGATAGCCGTCTCCGGGTTCGGTTTCTTCCGAGCCGACTATAATTTCTATGCTTTTATTCGCTTTCGCTATCTCATACCCGACTTCAGCCATCTGCATGAGGCAGGCGTCGCTGGCATAGACGTCTACTTGGCCCATCGCCGCAAGCGCCTGTCCAAGCTGGGGCGTGGTGATATGGTTGCCTGTTTCATCGTCATAAGAAATGCCCTTGATCCATACTTCTTCTTCGCTCCCGCCCCGGGCCCAGCCGCTTCCGTGATTCCAGACTATCAGAAGATATTTTTTGGCCGGATAGGTATCTTTCGACCATTTTACGAAGTCAACAAGATGGTTCCAGTCTCCCATATCGGATTTCGGGATTTCCATCTGTACCTGAGAAGTTATTTTGGACATATTATTGTCGGGCGTGACGAGATACCTTTTTGAGCCCGTCCAGTTGCCGTCGGAGGAATCATATCCTTTTATCCTGCCGAGTTCCACGACTATGTTCAGGTTATTGTCCGAGCCTGCCGTTTCCATCTCATTAACGTCTTTCAGGCCGTACTTTTCAAGGTTGTTCTTGGCATTGACAAATACCATAACGGTAAGTTCTTTCATCCCTGCCTCGTCGTTCTGCGCGTCAGGCACCGCGGTTTCGCGGGCCTGCTTTATGATATCGCTAAGCCCCGCGCCCGTCCGGTCGAAGTTTATTTTCATTCCTTCGGCCATGGCTGTTCCAAGCGGTATTGAGCTCACTGCGACTGCGGCTATAAGCCTTTTCAGCATACCATTGACTCCTTCATGCGGATTTTTATCGGCATTTTAATGTACCCTAAGTGCCCAAGGAAAACATGGGCCTTTGGGGTACCCACCGGACCCAAAAGACCCATAAAAAAATAAGTGCTTAAGGCCTATGGTTTGTTGCAATCCCGAAAGTATAATAAAACCGCGCTTTGTTTGTCAATAAAAAAATAAGCCCGCTTTTAAGGCGGGCTTATTTTTTTTAGATAATTATTCTTCGCTCTGCTTCTTGCAGTCCAGCCGTCCAGCGGCCTAGCTGTCCCGCTTGTGTTTTCTTCTTATTTGCTGGTCAACCACTTTAAAAAGTCGTCCCAGCCGCCGTCTTTTGCCCATAACAATTCGTCATAGGCGGCGTCGTATACTGCGGGAACATATACGGCAAGGCCGTACGCGTTTTCGTAATACTTTCCGTTTGTGGCGTTTGCCGCGTAAACATTTTTGTCGAGATACGAGATTATTTCTCGGCCTTTGTCGGCAAGTTTCTTTACTTTGGTGCCTTCGGTCACCAGCTGGATAAAGTGGCGCATATCTTTTGAGGTGTCGTAATAAAACGACTGCGCTTTGTCGGCCGCCGATTTGATAAGATCTTTTTCGTCCGCTTTTACCGCCATGTCCGTCCATATTCCGAGTTCGTTTTTCAGCGTAAAAAGAGATCTGGCGTTTACGGCCGACTGAGTCGCGCTGGTGTCCTGCGCCGCGTAGAAGGCGGTATATTTTTCGGTTATGATTTTCCCGAGTTCGGCCGGAGATGCCGAAGAATTCGCTTTTATCGCGGCGAGTATCGTGTCATAGGGATAGCCGTCTCCGGGTTCGGTTTCCTCCGAGCCGACTATTACTTCAAGACTGCTGTTGGCTTTCGCCAGTTCATAGGCTACTTCGGTCATCTGCATGAGGCAGGCGTCGCTGGCATAGACGTCTATCTGGCCCATCGACGCAAGCGCTTGTCCAAGCTGCGCCGTCGTTATATGATTGCCGGTCTCATCATCATACGAAATGCCCTGTATCCATATTTCCCGCGTATTCCCGCGCGACCATCCGCTTCCGTGGTTCCATACTATCAGAAGGTATTTTTTCGCGGGATAGTTGTCTTTCGACCATTTTACGAATTCAACGAGGTGGTTCCAGTCTCCCATGTCGGTTTTAGGCATGTCCATCACGACCGGAGAAGTGATTTTACGCGTATCCTTGTCGGCTTGTATTAGATAGCGTCTTGAGCCGGTCCAGTTTCCGTCCGACGAATCCCAGCCGGTTATTCTGCCCAGTTCCGCCACGACATTCATCTTTTTATCCGAGCCCACGGCTTCCATTTCATTAACGTCCGTCAGGCCGTAGCCTTCAAGATTATTTTTTGCGTTGATATAAACCATTATGGTCAGATCTTTTCCGCTTCCCCATTTGTTTTGAATTTCCGGTATTTCTGTCTCCTGAACCCGCTGTATGACGGCGCTTAAGCCGGAACCGGTTCCGTCGAAACTTACGTTCATTTCTCCGGCCTTAACGGATACCGTCAGCTGCAGCGCTATCGCGGCCACTGCTATGATTTTCAGCATTTTTATTCTCCTTTTAGTTTTTAAATATAAACCCTTTTTTTACGGCTTGAGAGCGCACCGCGTTTATAACGGCTTTGTCAAGAGTCGGCGCGGAGGCTGCCGTTTCTTTTTGCCTTTGCCGGACGTATTGTTCGCGCTCGGCGTTAAGTTCGCGGATGTGCGTTTGTATTTTTTTTCTTTTTTCAAGCTGAGAGGCGAGATATTCAGAACGCTCCTTTTTGTTCATCGAACGCATCTCAGCCGGCAGATCTGCGTCTTTTATTTCGGACGCGTTCACGGCTCCCGCGGAGGCAGATTCCGCAAGATCCCATGCGGGCTTGCTGTATTGCGGGCTTGCTTTTGCCACCGCTCTGCTTGCCATTACCGCTTGGCCGGAGAACGAGGCGGAGGCATCCATCCGGGCCTGCCGTTTTTTTGCCGTTATACCCTCGGCGCCGTATGCGATATATGTCTGATTGAGCTCTGTGCCAAGTCTGGCGAGTTCGTCATCCTGCGGAGCATGTATTGAGACGGCGGGAGCCGACTGGTCTATGTAAGAATATTCCCCGTATCCCGAGTCCGCCCCCGCTTTCCATTGCGTGGCTATTCCTTCCTGCCTTCCCCCGCAGTATATGGTGTTTATAAAAATTCCCCTTTTAACGGCTTGCGCGGACGAGTTCCTGAAGTCAACAGGGCCCTGCGTAAAGGGTTCGTTGCCGGCGATAAAAATGGCCCTGTACACGTCGTCATGCGCATCCCATTTCAGCTTTTTTACCGCTTCGTCTATGGCATAACCGCAGTATTCGTTCCCTCCGTTTGTTTTAAGGCTGAATAATTGTTCCGAAATTTTATCAAGATCCCCTGTAAAATCCAAGACCTGCCGCGTATGGCCGTACCCGGAAGGGACGGCGTCGTTGCCGTACTCGTATAAAGCGACCTCAATTTCCGGGTTGTTCCCTGATTTTTCGGACGCCGAAAGTTCATTGACTATTTTCCATAGCTGATTTTTCGCCTGATTTATCAGTCCGTCCATGCTGTTGCTGGTGTCCAGGAGAAGGGCTATCTGCACCAGCGGCTTTCCCAGGAAATTGCCGGACTGCGGCGCCGTGGAAGGCGAAGGCTGGGAAAAAACATGGCGGGGCTTTACCGGCGCGTCCGTCCACGTGCGTTTTATCACCGCTTGTTCCGCAGCCAGAATCTTTCCGCTTTCCGCATCGATTACGCGGGCGTTTATTTCCGTTTTTTTTGCGTCAAGGTCGTTTAAGGTTCCGGCCACCAGAGCGCCTGCTCCCAGCAGTTTGCCTAATTGTTTGGTATTGTCCGCCTGTGTGATTCCGGAATAATCAAGCTTCATTTCTTCCAGCACCTTTTTGAGCAGTTTTCGCTCCACCACGGCTATCTTTCCGCTTTGCGCAAGATAGGTGGTAAGTCTTTCCTGAATGATGGAAGATCCGCTGTTTGAGGCGCCGTCGGAATAAGGGAATTCCATTACCGCTATTTTTATCCCTTTCTGGGACATAATGGTTTTTTCAAGCCTGCCGGCAAGATTTTTCAAAGGCTCGGCTGAGGCGTTAAAAGAAAGAAGAAACAAAACTGCAGGCAAAATGGTTCTGTTCATTTTTTCTCCCCATTAAAACTGGAATTCGCCCGTCATATCGGTGGCTTTCCATTTGCCGGGCTTTAAGTATTCGGCGCGCTCGGGAATTATCTGCGCAAAATATATTTTAGGGTCGGATATATTTTTTGAGAAGTGTTCTATGGGATATTTTGATAATTTAATCGCTCGTTTTTTTATTTCAACGTCCGCCACCTGAGAGATGCGTCCCGCTACCCTAAGGTAGCCCGCGTTATCATTGTCCCTGAAAGGCACGATAAAAGCCGCTCTCGGATGGCGCGTTATTTCTTTCACTTTGCGTGAATCCGAGGCTGTTACGATATAAAACTGCCAATTCATTTCTATTAAGGTGACGGGACGGATTTCCGGAAGGAAATTATTCTCGCAGTCAACCGTCGCCAAATAGGCCACGACCTTGTGCGAGTCGTTGAAATATTTGCGCAGTTCTCTGGCCAGCTGAGGGTTCATCTTATTTTGCCGCGCTTCCTAAAGCCTGAAATTCGCCTTTTTCTTTGTTTTTTGCGACGTTATCCCAGCGGAAATACTTCCCGTTCATCGCGATATATATGCCGGCAGGCAGGCTTTGAGCGAATGAAAGGGAGCTCCCGAGATTGAACATTCCGTCCGAACTTCCGAATTTATACGGGATCATAGCGCCGGTGAGCACGATGGTTTTGTCTTTTATCTTTCTGCCCAAAGTTTTTGCGGTCTCGGTCATTGTGTCGGTGCCGTGAGTTATCACTATTTTGTTTTCTTTGGAGCGGAGGCATTCCTTGAGAATTTTCATGCGGTCTTTATCCGTCATATACAGGCTGTCTATCATCAGCAGGGGTTTGACGCGGATATTAAGCCTGCATCTGCCGAGTCTCAGCATTTCCCGGATATGCGTTTTTTTAAAAAAAAGCTCGCCTTTAAGCTCATTGTATTCCTTATCAAAAGTTCCGCCCGTGACGATTACTTTTATCAGCATATATAAAAGGAAAGTGCCGCCGTCCAGCTGCCTTCTGTTTATTTCCCCGCAGGCCTGGAATCTTTGAAAAAGGCGAGGAAACCTTTATATGTCATATAGATATCCAGCTTGCCGGAAAGCTCCCACGGCGCGTGCATGGAAAGCAGTCCCACTCCGCAGTCTATGACATTCATGCCGTATCTTGCCATATAAGCGGCTATCGTTCCGCCTCCGCCCTGATCGACTTTGCCCAGCTCTCCGGACTGCCAGATGACTCCGGCTTTGTCAAAAATGCGTCTTATTTCAGCCACAAATTCAGCGTTCGCGTCGTTTGCTCCTGATTTTCCCCTTGCGCCGGTGAATTTTGTTATGCAGGTTCCCTGATTAAGGAATGCGGAGTTTTTCTTTTCCGATACCGAAGCATACAGGGGGTCAAACAGCGCGTTAACATCGGCGGACAGCATCCATGAGTTGTTAAGAGCCCGTTTCAGGGTGAGCCCGCTGTAGGAGCCGCAGGACAGATTCACGATTTCCGCCGCGGTGTTTTCAAAGAAATTTGACTGCATGCCGGTCGCGCCCATGGAGCCTATTTCTTCCTTGTCGCAAAGAAGCACGCAGGCGGTATACTGCGGGACGTCTTTCATGTCCAGCAGGGCTTTAAGCGCGGGATAGGCGCATACGCGGTCGTCCTGCCCGTACCCAAGTATCATTGAACGGTCAAAACCCGATTCGCGCGGAAGCCCTGCGGGCACGAATTCCAGCTCCGCGGATTGGAAATCAACTTCCGTTATGCCGTATTTTTCCTTCAGTATTTCAAGGACGCGGTACTTTATTTTTTCTTTCCTGTCCTTGTTCTTTACGGGCATCGAACCCACCACCACGTCAAGATTTTCTCCCTCAATGCCGTCTGAAAGGGATTTTTTCATCTGGTCCTGCGCCATATGGGGGAGAAGATCTGAGATGCAGAAAACCGGGTCTCCAGGTTCTTCTCCGACCGCGATTTTTATTACGCTCCCGTCGGTTTTGACCACCACGCCGTGAAGCGCAAGCGGAATGGCGACCCAGTGGTATTTTTTTATTCCGCCGTAGTAGTGGGTGTCGAAAAGGGCCATTTCCCCGCTTTCGTAAAGAGGATTCTGCTTTACGTCTATCCTGGGCGCGTCGGTATGTCCGCCGATTATCTGCATCCCCTTTTCAATGGGCTGTTTCCCCATTATTACGGCCATAAGCGTCTTTCCGGAACAGCTTCTGTAAAGCCTGTCTCCCGCTTTGATTTTCCTGTCTTCCTTTATAAGCAGGTCGAGGTCCTGAAAACCCGCCGATTCAAGCAGTTTTACGGCTTCATCATGCGCCTCCCTTTCGGTTTTGCTCGCTCCGAGATAAGAAATATAGGAGGCGCACAGCTCGTCAAGTTTTTTTAGGTCCGGCTGGGAGATTTTTTCATATCCGTTTACCCTGCTGTATGTTAAATCTTTATTTTTCTGAGGCGTCTTTGTTTTTTTCATGATATTTTCCTTTGTTGGATTTGATATAACCGATTCAATACTATCTCACAAAATTATGGAATATTATTCAATAGCATTTGGGAAATTTTCTTGTGGTATAAAAATCTAAAAAATGCTATATTGAAAATAAGTGAGGCCGGAAAATTATAACAGGAGGGTAATTCATGAAAAAAATAATTGCGGCAGTTGCAGTCGGGTTTTTTGCGGTGGTTGCGGTTTCAGCCCAGGAACTTGCCACCGAAGATCAAAAAGTGTTCTATACGCTTGGCGCCAGTCTGGGAGAGAATGTGTCGCAGTTCCATCTTACCCCTGAGGAATTTAAATTTGTTCTGATGGGGCTCAATGATTTTCAAAAGGGGTCCGGTTTTAAGGTGGATTATTCCCTTTACAAAGAAAAATTGGGCGATTACGCGGAGAAAAGGATGACGGCCTCCGCGGAAATTGAAAAAAATAAAGCGAAAACATATCTTGCAAAAGCTGAAAAGGAAAAGGGCGCCGTTACAACGGAATCGGGCGTGATATATATCGAGCTTAAAAAAGGCGAAGGAGAATTTCCTAAGCCTTCAAGCAGCGTAAAGGTGAACTACAAAGGCAGTTTTGTCGACGGCAAGATTTTTGATAAAAACGAGGCCAATACTCCCGCTGTTTTTCAGCTGGAAGACGTGGTGTCGTGCTGGGGCGAAGGCATTCAGAAAATGAAGAAGGGCGGCAAAGCTAAATTTATATGCCCTTCGGATACCGCTTACGGAGATGTGGGCCGGCCGCCTGTGATTCCAGGAGGAGCCGTTCTTGTGTTTGAAGTTGAGCTTGTTGATATAGTCGCGTCTTAATGTAGTTCCGGAAAAATAATTTAAAAAGGACAGCCTGTGGTTGAGACAGGCTGTCCTTTTTTATTCAGGGATACCGGGGGGACGGGCGGAAGGCTTGAAGGTCGAGGACTTAGGGAAGAACTAAAATTTAACTGCAATATCCTATCTGCTATATGCTATCTACTCTCTTCCAGCGGATTCCCGGTAAAAAACCGAAGCCAGGATGGAGACGGCGAGTATGCCGGTGATAATCATGAGCGAGGAAACAACGGGGATTTTATAAAAATCCATTAAAAGCATTTTTATCCCCACGTAGCATAAAATTACCGAAATTCCTAATTTCAGGAAGCGGAAATAATGCATTATGCCGGACAATAGGAAATAAAGGGCGCGCAGTCCCATTATCGCAAACACATTGGATGTGTAAACGATAAAATTATCTCTGCATATTGCGAGCACCGCCGGTATGGAATCTATGGCAAAAACCAGATCCGAGGCTTCGATCACCAGCAGTGTGGCGAAAAGGGGCGTGGCGCAGACGGCGCCTCCGCTTTTTATGAAAAAATTCTGTCCGTCGTATTTTTCGGCAAACGGCAGAAAGCGTTTGAACAGCATGAGCACGGGATTTTTTTCGGGTTCAATTTTTGCGTCTTTCTGAAAAGCCATTTTTACGCCCGTAAAAACAAGAATAGCTCCGAATAAATAAAATATCCAGTGGAAGGCGTTTAAAAGGCTTATTCCCGTGAATATGAGGATAAACCGCATTATAACGGCTCCCAGTATTCCCCACCTGAGCACGCGGGGCTGGTAAATCCGCGGCACATTGAAATATTCAAAGATGAGCACAAATACGAACATATTGTCCATGGAAAGCGAATATTCAATTATGTAGGCGGTAAGAAACTCAATGGCTTTGGCGTGTCCCATCCTGCTGAAAATCCATCCGTCAAAGGCCAGAGCAATGGATATCCAAAAAACGCACCAAAGGGCGGATTCTTTCACGGAGACCTCATGAGCATTTTTGTTAAGTATTCCAAGGTCGATATAAAAAAGCAGGGCGACCGCGATATTGAATATGAGCCACATCATCGTAGAATTTTCCATTTTAAATCTGTTTTGCCGTCTCCCATTTACCGTTTACCATCTACCTTCTTCTCATGGACTGGAAGGGCTGACGACCGCGCTTTCAAGGAGTTCCTGAGCGGGATTGATCCCGCTTTGAGTCTGCTGGAGCGATTCCGGTCCCGGTTCGGATATTCCGGCGGCTTTATCCGCTTCTTCCTGCTGTATGGGCGTTTTCGCGGGATCGGTCCTGCGGTCCGCCGGCTTCATTTTTTCTTCCGGAATTTTACCCGGCTCTTCCGGAGGAAGCACATTTTCGGGTATTGACTGAGGAGCTGTCGTTACGCCCGAGGCGTCTACGACAAGACGCTGGTTTTCTCCGAGAAACACCGTGGCGGTTTTATAATCGGAAATCTCTATCATTCCGCTGAATAAATCCCATACAGTCTGGCCTGCTCCGTCCACTTCAACGGCAAAGGTCGTTCCGCGCACGGCGGCTACGGCGGTGGGAGTTTTTATCGTGAAGGTTTTGTCTTCGGCAAGCTTTTTAACCCAGGCTTCCATGCGTCCCGTGATTAGTTCCAGCGTGCTTGCGTAATTGTTCGTCGCGCGCAGTACGAACGTAGTCCTGCTTTTCAGCCGTAGTTTTGCCCCGATCCGCAAATATATTTCAACTTTAGAATTGCGGCCTGTTCTTATTTTGTCGCCGTTTTTAAGATTAAAAGGGGCATTTATCGCAAGCCAATCCGAACTTCCCGCGGATGACCATTCCACTATGCCTTTGCATAAAAACACTTTTGCCTGAAATGACCGCCCCGAGACTTCGCTCCGGACTGCCTGCTCACCCGCTGTATTATCCGCGGGAGGATTTAAATTGGATAATCTTTCGGGACTCTGGAATGGTTTGGCCGATTCGCCGCGCGCGGAGCCTGAGCGCATCCTTGTCCTCGTTTCGGCCCCGGTTTTGGAAATTGTCCTTTGCGTTCGTTTTTTGGAAATCCCTTTTCCGCCGGAGACGCCGGTCTTAGGGGACTGCTTCTCGGCTTCATTTATGGCTGCAAATTGGGATTGCCATTCCGCGTCGCTCATGCCTGTTTTCCCAGCCTTAGTTTCCTGTCCGCCGGCTGTCGGGCCGGGATCCGCAGAGTCGTTCTGCGTGCCGGACTGCGCGATTTTGCGCAGGACTGCACTGAGACTTTCATCCTTAGCGTCCTTTCCGCCTGAGATTGCCGTCGGTCGGCCTGCGCCTGCCCCGAGGCTCCGCTCGGGACTGCCTGCTTTTTTGGATTTCTTTTTGGCGCTGTTTTTCGGGGAGGCTACTCCGCTTTTCAGTTTATCTCCCTGCGGCGAAAATCGTTTTTTTGTTTTGTCTGGTATCGCCTGCTTCTCCTCTGTCTTATCCGCCGGAGGATTAGCGAAGTAGAGCTTTTCCGTAGCGGTTGTATTGTTTAACTTAGGGGCGGAATCGGAATTCTGCTGATTCTCAATTTCCGCCGGCGCCGGAGACGCGTAAAAAAACGCGGCTGCGATGACTGCGGACAGGAAGATTTTTTTCATATATGTTCCGCCTACTGATATGTTTTGGCCGCTCCCGAAAAAGTCTACATCCGCTGACTTCTGAATCCTGACGTCCTCCTGCCTGAATAGCCATATTTTATTAAATTGCGGTGTGTTTGTTCCACTTACCCGTCTTAGGTGGTGAGCAGTTACAATTTTTGTTATAATAGAAACGGAGAAAAAATATGACGCGCCTGATTGATACTGTGCTTCTGCTGGCTCTGCCTGCTTCCGGAAAATCCGAAATAAGAAGATATTTAGCCCACATACCTCCGGAAATGTGCAGAAATGATTTTTCCATAGGCGAGACCGTCCAATTAGATGATTTTCCCTACGTGCACATGATGCGCCGCATGGATGAAGAGCTTGTTATGCGCGGGGGGGCGCGGATGTTTTTCCATGCGCCTGATAAACCTTTTATAAGTTCATGGGACTGGGGCACATTGATCCATCTTGTTAATGAAGATTACTGCGATTTGTTATCGCAGAAGCGGTATTCGGTTTCTTCCGCGGCGGTATATTTGTGCGACAGGCTGGATTCGGCTTCTCTTAAAGCCGGCGGACACGCCAGATTTTCAAAGCTGTCTCCGTCTGTCCGGCAGGCTGTCGCCGGGGCTTTGGAAACCGAAGCCGAAAGAATGCTGGAAGAAAAAAATTCCGGCTATCCTGATACCTTAAAAGACCGAACTCTTATTATTGAATTCGCCCGGGGCGGCCCGCAGGGGTCGGGCATGCCGCTGCCGCAGCCGCTCGGCTACCGCTATTCGATAAGCAGGCTGGATGACAGAATATTGGAGAAAGCGGCTATACTTTATATCTGGGTTACTCCCGAGGAATCGCGCAGAAAGAATGAGGCAAGGACGGATCCCGATAATCCGGGTTCTATACTCCACCACGGCGTGCCCATGGATGTTATGCTTAATGATTACGGCTGCGACGATATGGATTGGCTGGAAGCCGATTCAAGCGTGAAGGGAACTATTGAGATCGTGTCCGCGTCAACCGGCAGAAAATTTAATATACCCGCGGTGCGCTTTGACAATAGGAAGGATAAAACCAGTTTTCTCCGCCAGCCGGCGAACAAATGGATGAAAACAGATATAAATACCGTGCATGAAGGCTTGAAAAAAGCCATGGCGCAGTTAAATGCCTCCAGAGAAAAAATCTCTTCCCAAAAGACCGCCGCGTAATTTCATCTGAAAGATTCAAGCTCTAGATATTCGGTAAACAGCGTCTCGATTACGGTATTGCCCGAGGCCGGATATTCTCCCGCCCGCGTTTCTAAATATTCAGAGACCAGTCCTATGTCCTGAACATAAAACCTGTCGCCGAATTCACCGTCCTTGGCGTGATTTCTGCAGCCGTACCTTGTCTGCGCCGAAATACCGCATAATTGCCCGAAGGGGGTTTCATGGCAGATAAGCATGCTTGTGCGGTGGGTGAGGTCGGTGCATCTCGGCTGTTTTTCATCGAGAGGATCTGTTCCGCTTTTGAAATATTCCTCGGGATTTTCGCACCAGTTGGAAGCCTTTCTGGCCGGAAAAAGCAGTTCAATCCGCGGCTTTCCGCGCATGAACGGATCAGCGGACACAACAGCCTCATTGTTGCGGGTTATGGTAAATTTTCTGGTCTGCAGTAATTGTCCGCTATCGTCTTTTATTTCCATCTCCGCGTCCGCGCTGAGCGTCCCGTTTTGTTTTTGAGAGACGCCGTTGATCCGCAGGGTAATCCTTTTTTTGTCAAGGATTTTTTCCCATCGGTTAACGGCATTTCCGAAATTGGGCAAATCCAGGCTTATTTCCGTTTTTATTTCCGTTTTGATATAGCTGTATTCAAAAACACTTCCTTTTTTTAGCGGAAAATAGCGGAAATCGTTTTCAGTGGTTAATTCCCGGCTGTCGTTGACAAGCGCGGTTTTCCCGCTGGTCTCCTGCGCGGCTATAGGGGATACAAACAGCATTGTCAGGATGATGATAATCGTTCTTCTCATATATTTTTCTTTATCAAACGAAGCAGTCCAGCTGCCCCGCCGTCTCGCTGTCTTCCTTCTCCGCAATTATATTTAAATTAGATGACGGAGCAATGGGTCATTGGGCCTGTTCTGTAATATCTTTAGGCCTTGTTTTTTTCTGGGACCTTCGGCCTATTGCAATTGTCCCGAATGACCCTGTAATCTTTGTGAAATTCGGCTTAAACTAATAGTGGGGCAGGGCAGGAACTGGGAGTTGGAAAGGGAGCTGATTATGAAAAAAATAATAAATTTCGGAGTATTGATACTGGCGGTCGTTTCGCAGACAGGCTATTGTCAGATGCCGTCCGCGGTTGCCGGCGGACCGGGAGAAAATGTTACGCCTCAGCTTGTGGAATATATAATAAGCAGAAACAGCAGGGGCGGGCTGGACAAAGATCTGCTGAAAGCCGTTATTACCGTCGCTTCGCAGATGAGGGGCAGTCCAGCAGGCAGTCCCGCAGGCAGTCCCGCGGGTAGTTTGCGGGGCGGGGGCGGGTTGGGAGCCATGCTTGTGCCGGAAACAGCTGTAAAGAAATCCGGCAGAAACAGGGAGGAGCTGGCATATTTCAGCAATAATGTGGAAGCAGGTTCCGCACATCTCAGCGAACTTTTAAATACCGCAAAGGCTATGAATTCCAATGCCTTTTCCCGGCAGAGCGGAGGAGGAGATCAGGCGCTTGAGAAAGCTTTGAGCGCATATTATGCGGGGACGGATCCCTCTCAAATGGCGAATATGCCGGTAAACGATTTTGCCCTGCGGGTTATGGCCGAATACAAAAAATCCAAAGGCGGGACGGCAGTCTCTTACAAAGGAAATGAGACTACAAGAACTCCAGAAAGGCGCGGAGAGACGGCTTCCCATGCGCCTGCTGCGCCGAGACAGGTCGTTCAGCGGCCGTATGAATCCCAAACCTATCAGCGTCTTCAAGGCAGATTAAATAACACGGCGGGTATTTTTGACGGAGGCGCTGGTAAAGGGCTGGAGGGCGTTATCGCCGGAGGGCCGGGCGAAAAACTTACGCCTCAGTATGTGGATTATATACTCGGCAAAAACAGCAGGGGCGATGTGGATAAAGATCTGCTCAAAGCCGTTATCACTGCGGCTTCGCAGATGAAAAGGGGTTCAAACGGGATAGGCGCTATGCTGGTGCCGGCGGATATCGCCGCAAGGACCGGAAGAAGCAAAGAGGAGCTGGCGTGGTTTAACAGCAATGTGGAAGCGGGAGCCGCATATCTTAACGAACTTTTGAGAAACGCAAAGGCCGGTTCCAAATCGGAGCGGGCTCTTGAAAAGGCTTTGAGCGCGTATTATGCGGGAGTTGATCCCTCTCAGGCCGCAGGTATGGGCACAAGCGCTTTCGCTTCGATGGTTATAAGCGAATACACAAAACTAAAAGGCGGGTCTGGCTCCGGCGGTACCGCGGGCAGAAACATGCCAAGGGGCGGAACTGCCGGTTCTCCTAACGCGGATATTGTTAAGATAGCCAAAAAATATGCATACAGCGATATGCGTTACAGGCGCGGCGGCGAAAGCGAATCTGCCTCCGACTGCAGCGGTTTTGTGCGTCTTGTATTGCGCGAGGCGGGAGTTATGGACAGGGATGTATTTACCTATAGATCCGCCGCCGAGCAGTACCGCGCTTCAAATATGAATGTTTCTACCAAGGCCGGCTACAGGCTGAGGGCATTAAGAGACAATGAAATGCCGATGGCCGGAGATATTGTGTATTTCAGCCCGGGCAGAAGAATCAATCATACGGGTATTTTCCTTAGTTATGGCGAAGACGGCTGTCTTAAAATGGCTCATTCCTCATCAGGCGGGTCTCAGATAAGCTGTTCCAAATATTATGCCAACGTAGTGGCCGGATTTGCCCGCGTTGAAAAAACATATTAAGATGGTAAATGGTAGAGGGTAGACGGTAGATGGAAAACCCAAAAACCACGAAGAAAGATCGGAATTCCGGGAATTCCGGGGACACATGACTTAATTATGAAGACAGAAAAGGGGTTCACTGTATGCTAAAGAACATGCTCATTTTGGTTATATTTTTGGCAATAAATGGGGTTCATCCGGTAAGCGGACAGAATAATTTATCTCCCGAGATAATCCCTGCGGGCACTAATGGCAATGGATACAGCAAAATGCATTGGTATGCTTTTATCGGTTTTTCCGCTATGGTTCAATCCCTGCTTGAACAGGGCTATTCCCCTGATATCCGGGATGACTTCGGCCAGACGCCTCTGCATGTCGCCGTGTTCCGCGGGAAGCCTGAAACCGTGGCGGTTCTTGTCCGCTACGGGGCTGATGTTAATGCCGCAGATAAAGACGGGGTGACGCCGTTGAAACTGGCGTTAAATCTCGGCGGAAGAGCCGAAATAATAGAAATTCTCAAAAGCAGAGGCGCAAAGTAAGAAGAGGGTAGACGGTAAATGGGAAACGGTAGAGGGAATAAAAAAGGCGCAAAAAACAAATCTTTTCTTGTTTCTCCCTTTCCGGTTTCTTTTTTTCGTTTACCATCTCCCGTTTACCGTCTCCCATTTACCTTCTTCTAATTCTTCCATGCACAGATAGAAGAAAACTTCAGGGGCTCTTTTTTTTATCCATTCTGAAATTTTATTATAAATCTCAAGTCTGGCGGTTTTCCGGTAGCGCATTTTCCCGTCAAAGCCTAAAATAAGCTCTTCATCCAGAATCGTATTTTCCGGGAATCTGTTTTCTATTATTGTTTTTAATCCGGGATTGAACCGCAAAGTCCCGGCGCTTATCCATGCTATTTGCCGGAAATTTATCCTGTCGAAAATAAGGTTTACGGTTTCTTTATAATCATTTTCCCATTCTTTATATCTTATAATGGGATCGAAATGAAACCCCACTTTAAATCCGGCCTCCGAGCATTTTTGAGCCGCTGAAATCCTTTCTTCAAGAGACGGCGTCATAAATTCGCAGGAATCTATGACCTTCTTAGGATTGACGGACCATGACGCGGTGATGTTTTCGGCGGGCTTGCATTTGATGATATTTTCCACATTCGCGCTTTTTGTCTTAAATTCGAAAAAAATATCCTGTTTGTCCCTGAAAAATTCAATCAGGCGCGTTGAGTACCCGGTAAGAGAATCCAGCGCCAGAGAGTCGCAGAATTCGCCCGTTCCTATTCTTGCTTTTCCGTAAATCCCTTTATTTAAATTCGTTTCGTCAAATTTGGCAAAAAAATCGTCTATATTGGCCGGCACGGCTATGCCTGGCAGATTTTGGTACTGCTGAAGAAAGCAATATGAGCAGTCATAAGGGCATCCGAAACCCAGATTCATAAGATTGTATCCGCAGTTCGCCGCTTTTTGGGTGCATGGACAAGGCTTATAAAAGTCATATAATTCGTTTATGATAAAAAGATTTTTGCGCCTGTTGTTATAACCTTCGATTCCGCGGGATTTGTTTTTAAGATAGTCTTTTACGGAACTTATTATTTTTATCTCCGCTTCCGGAAATTTTTTTACGGTCCGTCGGCTTATTTCGCTTGAAAAAGCCGCTTCTTCAATGTATACCGCGGACGGTTCAAAAAAATATTCCGGCGGCCGCGCTTTGTTCTCCGGATTAATTTCAAGCTTCGGCAGGTAATAGGAAGAAAAATCCGTATCATTGAAATTTTCAGGGTAACGCAGTTTCAGAAGACGGCTCTTGATTTTTTGGTATGAGCGCAGGGAGGGGGGGATTATCGCGTCAAAACTGATTTTATCTCTTTTTGAGATTTCATGAATCAGCCGTGAAATCTCCCTTTGTTTGTTCACGCCGAATTTGGGAAAAACCACGCGGGTATATTCTACGGCAGTCTGCGTTCGGGTCATGCGATGGTTATAAAATATTTTCGTCTATGGCTGTTTCAGAGGCTTGCGCGTTTTCTTCGGCCTGAAGGGGCGTTCTCGCCCCCGTTATGGCGCTGGTCACTTCCTGGCGGTTTAATACCCAGCCGATTGCGGTCTGGGACGCTGTTTTTTTAGCGGGGATTGAAATCCTCGCAAGGTTTTCGGCGGTCCGGTTTGCCTGCGGGAAATTTTTCTCGGAATAGAATCTGTAAAAAAACCGTCGGGCGTCGTTTTTCGGAAAAACAGGCCTTTGGGCGTATTTGGCGGAAAGTATACCTCCCGCAAGGCATCCGTAAGCCAGAAATCCTATCCCTTCGCTCTGACAGTAAGGCAGAATGTCTTTTTCCGGTTCCCTTTTCAGAAGGGAGTATTCATTCTGAGCGGATGCTATTTTGCATATTGAGCGCGCTTTTTTGAGCAGTTCAAGGGGAAAGTTGCACACGCCTATATGGCGTATTTTGCCTTCCTGCCTGAATTTATCCATTTCAGAGAGGGTCTCTTCAAGCGGAACGGCGGGGGCGGGGCCGTGAATGTGATAAAGGGCTATAAAAACCGTTTCAAGCCTTTTTTGGGAATTTTCCCGTTCCCC
>CAZFMJ010000056.1:0-18808 GCA_964520045.1 uncultured Elusimicrobiales bacterium
CGAATCAATAGAGCATCTTTGGCGGAGAAAGTGCCGTTTTTTATTTTATCCGCGGTTTTCTGCGTTCTTGCGGTGAAAGCTCAGTCAGCCGGAGGAAAAGTTCTGCCGGCGCCGTTTTTTCAGCTCCTGGTTTTTTATATTTCAAAGATCGTTTTTCCCGTTGATATTTCGGCTTTTTATCCGTACGCTGTTTTGGCGGAAAAATTCCGCGCGCGGCTTGTTGTTTCCGTCATTATTTCGTTCGCCGTTTTCGGGGGAGCGATTTATTCCCTGAGATACACCAAAAAGCCGTTGTTCGGTTTCCTTTTTTTCTTTCTGAACATTTTTCCGTTGATAATTTTACTGCCTATCGGCGCAAGCATTGCCGGAGACAGGTATATGTATGTGCCTGCTATCGGCCTTTTTTATATTGCGGGGGAATTTTTCTGCCGGCTGATCCGTCCCGCGCTTAAAAATAAAATTTTAAATAGAACTGCGGTGGCGGTCATGGCCGTCATAATTGCTATTTTTTCTGTAATGACATGGAAAAGATGTTTTGTGTGGAAGGACAGCATAGCTCTTTGGACTGATGTGCTTGCTAAATATCCTGATGCCGCTTTTGCGCATAATAATATAGCTTCAGCATATGTCGACAAAGGCGAACAGAAGAGAGGCGAATACCATTATGAACGGCTTTTGGAACTTACTCCCTTTTCCGAGTCCGCGCATTACAATTTGGGCACGTTATATGCCAAAACAGGCAGAATCAGGGACGGGATTTTCCATCTTGAGCGGGCGGTGGAGTTAAAACCTGATTATGCTCCCGCTCTGAATAACCTCGGCAATGCGCATCTTGGTTCGGGTGACAAAGCTAAGGCAATAATGTATTACAGGAAGGCCATTGAAGCTGATCCGTCGTATATCCCCGCGCGGGAAAATATCAGAAAAACGTCGGGGAAATAGCCTGATAAAAAGCAAAAACCCGTTTTTCACGGGTTTTCGCTTTTCCGCTCACTGCGGAAAGTTCACATTTAGGAAGCCGCTTGGGTCTTCCTAAAATTAGGATAACAGACAAACCTTGATTTGTCAAGACCCAATTTTATAAAGAAGGTAGAAGGTAAACGGGAAACGGTAGACGGTTAAAACAGAAGAGGAGGCAAAAGAAGCAAGGGAAGCAAAATAAGAAAGAAAACAACTGCTTGGCAGCAAGAAAACCATGGAGACACGCAAGACGCAGGGAAACACCGGAATAATTTTTAAAAAATACATATTTGCCGATTTGTGCGGAGGTTAATCTTCGTGCAGTTCCATGTTCTCTGTGTCTCTGTGGTAAGTGTTTGCTTGGAAAGAGCAAGAACGGTCAGGTTAATTATTGCCGGTGTTTACGTGGAGCAGAGTTGATTATTTTCCCGAGGATTCTTATGCCTTTTGCTCCGGTGGCCGAGGGGCAGTGGTTGTTTTCGCCTTTCAGGGCAAGGTAAGCCATCAAAGCAAAGCAGGCGGGTTCTTTGGCCAGCGGATGTATGCCGTATTCCAAAATGCTTTTTACTTTTATCGGGCTTAAAAGCGTCTTCAGATTTTTCATGAGCGCGGGATTAAGCGCTCCTCCTCCGCTTACTACCATTTCCGAAGCTTTCGGTTTTATGAATTTTTTTACCGAGATTTCTATGCTTTTTGCGGTGAAGTAGTTGAGCGTGGCTATTGTGTTTTCAAGATTTTTTATGCTTAAGCCCGGCCAGTTCTTTCGGATGAATTTTATTCCGAAGTCTTCCCTGTCAAGGGATTTTGGGGGGGATTTGCGGAAAAACGGCATCTGAAGGAGAGTTCCCGCTTTTCTTAAATCTATCCGGCCTTTCAGGGCAAGCATTCCGTTTTTGTCAAAACCCATCCTTCCGTTAGTCGCTATGCGCACAGCCGTGTCCATAAGGCAGTTTCCCGGCCCCGTGTCAAAACCTATGGTTTTTATGCCCTTTCCGACGATCGAGATGTTGCCTATGCCGCCTATGTTTTGAAGCAGTTTCGCCGGTCCGTCTCCGAAGAGATATTCATCCAGAAACGGGATTAGAGGAGCTCCCTGTCCTCCCGCGGCCATATCTGCCGGCCTGAAATCGGCCGCTACCGGCGTCTGCGACGTTTCGGCGATAAACGACGGCTCTCCTATCTGAAGAGTATGGGGGGGATTGCTTTCCGGGCGGTGGCAGACTGTCTGTCCGTGGGAGCCGATAACGGAGATTTTTCTCATCGGGATTTTATTCCCTGCGCAGAATTTTTTGATATTTTCCGCAAAAAGCATGCCCAATTCAAAATTAAGCAGGGAAAGCTCTTCCGCCTTCATGCTTCTTGCCGAGAGTATCCGTTTTTGAAGTTGCGGGCTGTAAGGATATGTTTTATACGAAAGCACTTTGATGCGTCTGTCCAGTATCTGTGTCAGCGCCATGGACACTCCGTCCGCGGATGTTCCGGACATCAGTCCTATCGCAAGCGTGGAACGGAATTTATTGTCGCGCATATAAGCAATATTTTAACACAATTTTGTAATATAGTACTTTAATATATAACTAGGAGCAATTACTATGGCTGAAACATGGAAGGACCTTATCGGCTATCAGCTGGTTTTCGGCATCAGCGGAAAAACAGTCTCCCCCGAAACGATAGAGCTTTTCCGCGAAACCGGAGCGCGGGGTATTATACTTTTTAGACGTAATTTTGAGTCTCCGGACCAGATTAAAAAACTTATATCCGATTTGGAAAATGCTTTAGGGTATCGTCTTCTAGTGTGCGTAGACCACGAAGGCGGAAGGGTTATCATGTTCGGAGGCGGGGTGACCGTGTTTCCTGATAATTATTGTGCCGGCCTGATAGGGGATACCGAACTTGTCCGGCGGCAGGGCGAGATAGAAGGAATGGAATTGAGGGCTTTGGGAGTGGATGTGAATTTCGCTCCGGTTCTTGATACGGTGAGCGAGGAATATAATCCCGGCATATTGTGCAGGTCTTACGGCAAATCTTTCGAGCTGGCTGCGAAAATGGGGGCGGCGCGGATAAAGGGCATGCAGTCAGCGGGCATAAGCGCGACCGCCAAGCATTATCCCGGCAAGGGGCATGCGGTGGTCGACGCGCACCTGAATCTTCCGTTTATAGACTCCACTATCGACGAGATGGAACAGGGGCATTTGAAGCCTTTTATAGCCGCGATAGAGGCCGGAGTGGACGCGGTGATGTCTTCCCACCCGTGCTACCGCAGGATAGACGCCGATGTGCCGGCCACTTTTTCAAAAAAGATAGTGGGGCAGTTCCTGAGATACAAATACGGCTATAAGGGAGTGATAATTTCGGATGACCTTGAGATGGGGGCCGTGCGGGAAGTCTCGCCTCTGCGCGACGCGGTGGCGCGTTCGGTCCTTGCCGGGCACGATCTGCTTCTGGTTTGCCATACGGCGTCCGCCCAGAGCGGAGCCTATAACGCTCTGGTTAAGGCCTATGAAGACGGAACCCTTCAGAAAACGGAGCTGGAAAAATCCGTAGAGCGCATAAAAAAACTTTCGTCCCGGCGCAGCGAGAGATTTTCCGGAGCGGGAGGGCCTTTGTCCGAAGGCCGGAAACTTGCCGCCGAGATAGCCGGCAGGACAGCGGCGGTGATACGGAAGGGAAAAACTCCCTTGCCGCTTTCCGGCTCTTTTATTAAAGGCAAAAATATCGCCGTTATCTTCCCCAGATTTTCGGATATTTCAGAGACTGTTATGATAGAAAGCAAAATGGTTAATTTCGGGAACTATCTTTCAGGCTGGTTTGCGGGAGCCGGAGTGTCTTTTACTCCGGTGCCTGTGGGGGTAAAACCTTCAGATGAAGAAGCGGGCATGGCGCTGGAGGCTGTTTCTAAATGCGGAATTGCGGTGGTTTTCTGTTTTGACGCGGGGCTTTACAAGGGGTGGGAAAAAATACTTTCGGGAGCGCAGAAAAGCGCGCCGCACTGCATAGCGGCGCTTCTGCGGGATCCTTATGACTTGAGGTTTCTCGGCGCGGATGTTACCGCGGTAACGGGATACGGATTCCGCCAATGCCAGATGGACGCAGTGATGAAGCTGTTGTTGGAAGAAGGGAGACGGTAGATGGTAAACGGTAGACGGAAGAAAGCGGGGGAAAAACGGAGGGGGTTTTTTTTGTTTTTTATTTCCGGTTATCTGTATGCCGTTTTCCTTCTGTCGTCTCCCTGCTACCCTCTTGTTTCCGATGTCGGGAAGCAGTTGAGCGATGTTATCACAAATGATTTTATGTCCGCGGCCGCTCAGACTCAAATAGGAACGGAAATCATAGATTCGCTGACTTCCGGAAAGAAAGGCAGGGGGGGGATGCCTGGAATATATTTCAGGACCGAAGAAGCTTCGCATACGGCGGGGTTTGATGATAAGGAATGGAAAATATATTTCAATCTTAAATATGTGGCCGAATTTTTCGGCGTAAAAAAATATGATGACAAAAAAATGATAAGGGCCCTGCTTAAAAACAGCAGGGCAAGGGCGAAGTTTGTGGATACCGCCGATGTGCTTTATGTCCATGAGCTTGTGCATGCCGACCAGTATAGGCGTTATCCCAATTACAGCAGGGACGGTCCTCCGGAAAAAAGCGTGGAATTCGAATACGAGGCTTATTTCAAGGAAGATCTTTATTTCCACGAGAAAATCAAACGCAGCCCCGGGATTTTAAGAAAGTTTCTTAAAACCGATGATCCCGATATATACACGGAGCATGCGCTCGGAAGTTACTTGAGCCTTTCTCTTGACGTCGGGGAGTATAAGAGGACCATACGAAAACGCTATGAGACGCAGGATCCGCATTACGTTACTTTGGAAAAGGCCGAGACCATGCAGTCCGGACGCGCGGAAGAGAGCCGGATTTTGGGGCTGGCATCCGGAAAACTCGGGGATTATTTCCGCAAACTTACGAGCGCGGACGAGCTCAGAAAACAAAAGGCGCAGTTTGACGCCTATCTGGACAGATTTTACAGGCATAAATGGCCGTTATTCAGCACGGAGGCCCTTCTTCTTGTCGGCAAGGCGGCTCTTGACGTTAAAAACTATCCGCTGGCGCTTCAGTGCCTTGCCATAGCGGATTCCGCGGCAGCGGACTCCTCTCTTAACGCCGATCTGCTTAAGGAGCTTAAGGAAAACGGGGCGGTGGCCGTGCTTCAGGCTTCGGCTTTCATAAAGGACAAATGGCGGACGATGAAGCTTTCGGTTTTGAGCGAGCATTTAAAATCGCTTGAAACCGCGTGCGATAGAACGAGCCGGCCCTTTCCGCGCGAGCTTTTGCGGCTGAAAATCCAAACTTATCCCAAGGCCGCCCAATTATACCGCAGTAAAATCGGGGATGAAAAAGACCCCGAATTAAAAAAGCTTTACATCGAGTATGCGAAGTTTTTCGCATCCCGGATGAAGTAAAAAACAACGGTAGATAGTATAAAGCAGATAGCAGGTAGTAAAAAGGAAATCGCAGTCAAATATCGGCCTTCCATTTTTCAAGTTTCCATTCTCCATATCAACTCTCAACTGCTCTGCTCCCGCTTTTGCGGGAGCTGCGGTCTGGCCGCCCAGCAGTCCTGCTTTCTTATACCCTGTTGGCCTATTCCATACTAGGTCCAAAGATATTTTAGAAATAAGACTAACAGCCCATGTCTCTCACGCCCGGTTGCGCTACAATAACCGGAGGCAGGGGGCGTTCCCCTGTACGGTTATTTGCTTTACGTTCTGAGGAGGACAAAGAAATGAAAAAAGCGAATGGAAATATATTTTTTGCGCTGGCTTTGATTTGCTCCGCGGTATCGTGGGCGCAGTCGGGAATCAGCGGAGTATACATAATCAATGAGCGGAATTTAACAGGCAGTCTGTATGCCGTGGCTTATAATTCCGCCGAAGGCAGGGGGATGGTCGACTTCAGGATAAAAACCGACGCGCGTTCAGACGATTATCCCTCCAATTATCTGGGGGATATCAGAATAGCGTCGGCGGAGCTTGCGTCCGGGGCGGACGGCAGTCTTACGGCTGAAGTTAGCATCTCCGGCAGTAAGCCGTGCAGGTTTACCGCCTCTTTTAAGGACGGCAGGGCGGTGATCGGCGGGGCCGACAGGAACTGCAAGGCATACATGGGATATGAAGGAAGAATGGACGGCGTTTATCTCAAAAAAACAGATGCTGTTTCCGGTATCTATGAATCCGACAATCAGGCTCTGCTGGTGCTCGAAAGATTCGGCGGGAATGATGAAGTTTTTGCATTCGTTACGGAAGGGAAAGATTTTTTTGCGGATTCAATGTATAGAGTTTTCGGGAAGGGAATACTGGAAAATAGCTCAATAACCGCAAAAGCCGATTTCAACCGCAGATTCACCGTGAAGCTGGAAGGCGATACGGCCGTTGTAATAGATATAAAAAATTGGGGCGATAACAGCATCGAGGGCATTTACCGCAAATTGAAATATTGAAAAGACAGCGAGACAGCCGCCTAGCAGTCTTAGCGGTCCAGCAGTCCAGCGGTCAAGCAGACCGGCGGTTTTTGGGTTCTATTTTAATATAGGTCCTTTTCCTGCCCTTTATTAGGCCTTTTGTCCCTTACTTCCCGGGATTCCGGCTGTTAGACTAATAATGGGGGAAGTGGGAGGGATAAATCTATGAAAAAACAAGCAGCAGTGTGGGGATTTATTCTGGCATGCGGAATCGCCGTTCCTTTTATAGCGGGCGCTTCAATGGATGACACTATAAAACAATGGGCGGAAAACTCAGTCAAATTTGACGCCGCCGTGTCCGCCGGGAAAAAGGAAGGCGCTCCCGCCGGAGAGACAAAAGAGGAAAAAAAGGGCGAAAAAGGCGGTCTTGTTAAACAGATAAAAGCCGAGGCTGAAAAAAAGGAGCCTGAACAAAAGGGAGGCGTCGATCTTAAGACAACTATGCCTCCGGAGATGGACGCCGTCGCTAAAGAGAAAGCGTTAAAGGCAGCGACTCTCGGAGAAGCATGGCCTTATTTGCCTGAAGATGCCAAACAGGGGTATTACAGCGTTTTTGCCGGAATGGGGCTTATTATAGCGGGAGCTGCAGCTATGGAGATGCCCCCCCTCGGCAGCGGTTTGATGATACTTGGAGCAGCCACAATGGTGCATGGATTCAGAGAGGTTAATAAGTCAAGCCGGCGGCTGCGCGGTGAAGGACAATAACGGTTTAGGATAAAGGAAATAAAATATATGACAACTAAAATGCTTGCTTTTGCGTTTATATTCGGCGCGGCTGTGCCGTGCATGGCGGGCGCGTCGATGGATGATACCATAAAACAATGGGCGGAAAATTCCGTGAAATTTGACGCCGCAGTGCCCGCAGATAAAAAGGAGGGAGCTTCTGCGGTATATGCAAAGCGAGACGGCAGGGCGGGCGCTCTTGTAAAACAAGTTCAAACTGCGCCGGAGAAAGGCGGCGCGGATCTTAAGGGCCAAAATGTTTTACCGCCGAAAAATGAGAATATGGGAACCAGAAGAAGGAGAAATGCGGAACCTCAGCCTCCCGCGTCTGATACCGATATAGCATTGGGTTTCGGTTCCGTGGCATTGCTGGTCGGAGGCGTTGTCGCGACCGCCTTGACGTTAAAAGCGGGTTTTATCGTTCTGCCCGTGGCGGCATTGGGCCTGGCCGGCTACGGAATATGGAGATCTGTTAAGAAAGACAAATAATATCAGGGGACAGCTGGACTGCTAGACCGCTATTAAGAAGCGGCGTAAACGCGAAATTTGAAAATTGATATTAGAAGTTCAATAGTAAATAGCAGGTAAATCTTATTCTCACCTGTCCTCAGTTTCTCCTCTTGATTTTCCCGTCTACCTTCCCCTTTACTGTCTCGCTGTCCAGCCGTCTAGCGGTCTAGCCGTCTTAATATAAAAGATATTTTGTCCGGACGGTTTCAAAATCCTTCCTATCCTGCTCAAAATCGTGAAGTATTACGGCGGGCGCGGCTTTTGATTCGTATAATGCCTTAAACCTGTCGTTACCGAGCATCCTGCGTATTTCATTCCATTTTATCACGAAATCCTTCGGCTGAAGTTTTCGTAATATGCAGGCGGTGTGAATGAATATCTCAAGCGGGCGCAGGGCGGTTTTATCCGTTATTTCCATTCTTACTCCGTCGCATTTCAGGCCCGCGTAAACGTCTTTGTCCGGAGTTCTCTTTTCCCGCGTGAATTTTACTCCCTGTATTCCCGCTTTTGAAAGCATTTTTGCGAGTTTTTTGCCCTTCAGCCACGGCGCGCCGAACCACATAAAAGGGCTCTGCGTTCCCCGCCCTACGGACATGTTGGTCGCTTCAAAACATCCTATTCCGGGATAAAGCATCGCGGCTTCAACGTTCCTTATGTTGGGCGAAGGATTTATCCATTGCAGGCCTGTTTCATCATAAAACATGTTTCTGTTCCAGCCGGACACCGGTATGACGGTGAGTTTTACGTCCAGTTTTTTACTGCCGGCATGAAATTTAGCCATTTCGCCCGGAGTAAAGCCGTGGCGCACCGGCACGGGAAAATAAGCGGTGAAAACCTGAATATCATCCTGCAGGACCGGGCCCTCAAGGATGCTGCCTGAAACAGGATTGGGGCGGTCGAGCACGAAAAATTCGATATTATTTTTTGCCGCCTCTTCCAGCGCGTAGCCCATGGTGGTCAGGTAGGTGTAAAAACGTGCGCCTACGTCCTGTATGTCAAAAACCAAAGCGTCTATTCCGGCGAGCATTTCGGGGGACGGCCGCTGATATTTGCCGTAAAGGCTGTATAGCGGAAGTCCGGTGGCGGGGTCCGAGGAATTTTCTATCTTCTCGCCGTGATCCGCTGTGCCTCTGAAGCCGTGCTCGGGGCTGAAGACGGCTTTTATCTGAAATTTTTGGGATTGAGCGAACAGAACATCGATGATATTTTTTCCGTTTGCGTCTATCGCCGTGTGGTTGGCTATTATTCCTATTTTTTTGCCCTGAAGGGGGGCGAAGTCCTGCTTTTCAAGAACGTCCAGCCCCGATAGGACCGCGCACTGCGCGGAAACGGCGGTAAAAAGCAAAACTACCGCGCAAAAAAAATAAATTTTTTTTGAATTCATATTATTTACGGCGTGCGGTTTTGTTTACCCAGACCGCGTAGCCTTGGCCTGAGGCGGCAAGTTCCCAGTCGCTTCCGAGAGCCCATCTGCCTCCGCCTATTTCAACCGCGACTCTGCCCGCTATTATCGCGCAGTATTTATAGGAATCAGCCACGGAAATGGTTATGGGGCTTGTGGAGGTGATACCGGCCTCTTTGCGTATTTTGATGAGTTTTTTGATTTCACCGCCGAGTCCCCAGTCGTAAAAATGGGGCCAGTAAACGCATGGTATGCCGGGATGGGTAAGTATGTAGGCATAGCCCTGCATCACTTTGTCTTTTGGAAACGGCCAATGGTTCTGTCCGGGTCCGTTTGTGCTAGGGCCCGTATCGTGGTTGTCCACAAAGGTGACGGCCCTTGACGGCCACCAGCCTATAAGTCCTATGGGTTTTCCGGCGTAATCTCTCAGCCGCCAGTATTCGTTTGAGCCTACCGCGTGCTGGAGCATCCCTTTTGTGGTGAAATCAAAAAGCGTTATTCTTCCGGCATTGGCGTCCAGCCAGTTGCACAGCCTTTGTCTGTGCGAATTCGGATTGTTAATGTCAAGGTCTTCCCATATTTCTCCAACGGCAAAATACGGCGTCGAAGCGTCGTTATACATCGCGAGATACTGAGGCGCGTATCCAAGCACGTAATCGTAGCGCCAGCCGTCATAGCCTATCGTTTTTTTAAGCCATGACATCCATTCCTTTATGCTTTCCTGAACGTAAATTTTGGTATGGTCTATATCCCTTGCCGCGTGATAGCCTTTTCCGGTATCTTTCGCGCCTCTGGCGCCCGACCATTCATCGTCGGAGCATACGGCGTCGGGGCCCCACTGCGGGTCGGTGAAGTCTCCCCAGTCGCTTGAGCCCAGCCTGTGATTTAAGATCACATCGGCGATGACTTTGACGCCGCAGTTGTGGAGCGCTGAAACGGCGCTTATAAGCCGGTCTTTTGCGCCGTACTGCGAATCCTGCTGATACCATTTTGTCGGGAGATATCCTTCGTCGCTTGCCGCCACTCCGGAGGGGGGAACCCACACCATGTCAAACCCTGACTCGGCGATGTCCCGCGCTTTTGAGGCCAGAACATCCCACCACGGCTTGGTCATATGGGATTCCCAGTGGAAACCCTGCAGTATCACGGCTCTGCCGGTTTCGCCCGCGGAGGCGGAAAATAAAAAGGCGGGATTAATAATGAGGATAAAAACGGATAGTATAAGCTTCATAATAAGATTTTAATATATACAGAAAAATTGTCAAGGGACTTTTGGGAAGAAAACCACGGGACGGCTAGTGTTGCGACAAAGAAATTATGCATCATTTGGCCTGTCGATTTTGAGCCGAGCCGAAGCGATGTGAGGCGAGCAGGCCTTTAGGCCTGTAAGCCGAACAGCGCAAAGGCGCAGGCCAAAAGCGGCTGGCCCCTTCGGGGAGGCCCACTCCTGGCCGATTTCGTCGTTGCTCCTCATTCACACTGCTTAAGCAGTGCTCATTCGTCACGCCTAGAACTCGGCTCAGGCCTGGGCCTCCAAATGTTGCGTAATTTCTTTGTCGCAACACTAGACTGCAGTCCAGCCATTAAGAAATCGCCAAGTTCACAGACACACGGATACATAGTGACCCAGCGGCCCAGACCCCCAGTTTCCCAGACACACAGTCATTAAATTGGGGACGAAGAAGTCATCAGACAGAACAAAGAGACCTGTCATTCCCGAAGGCCGCAATCGGGAATCCAGTCTTCTTACCCTAATTTCCCAATCTCGTTTTTTATTCTTTTCGCCTTTTGCGCCACTTCGACTCGCTTTCTTGCTCGCTCAGTGTGGTGAGCGAAGTCGAACCACTTTTTGCGGCTAATCCTTTCTCTGTTTTTACCTTCTCCCGTCTACCGTTTCTCGTTTTCAGTGAATTTCCCGTCGTTGAGGTGCACTATTCTTGAGGCATAGCGCGCCGCCTCTTCATTATGGGTGGCCATAATTACGGCTATCCCGGAATCGGCCAGAGTTTTCAGGTCGTTAAAGATGATTTTTGCGTTATGCTTGTCCAGATTGCCCGTGGGCTCGTCCGCAAGCAGGAGTTCGGGATCGTTTCTTAACGCCCTTGCCACCGCCGCCCTCTGTTTTTCGCCTCCCGAAACCTCCATCGGAAATTTGCCCGCCATTTCAGCCAGTCCGAAACGTTCGAGAAGTTCCAGCGCTTTTGCCGGATCGCTTTTGGAGCATATCCTCGCCGGCATATCCGTGTTCTCCAGCAGGGTGAATTCAGGCAGAAGCGAGTCGAATTGGAACACAAAGCCTATTTTCATCATGCGGATTTTTGATTTTTTGGTTTCATCAAGTCCGGACGCCGAGCTGCCGAAAAGTTTTATTTCGCCTTCCGAGGGAGAGTCAAGCAGTCCGGCAAGGTTGAGGAACGTGGATTTTCCGGAGCCGCTTGGTCCGAGCAATACCGCAAATTCGCCTTTTTTTATGCTGAAATTTATTCCGGAGAGCACGCGTATCAATTCATGCCCCTGCATGTAATTTTTGCTTAAATCCGAGGTTGCAAGAACTATTCCGTTATCCATAGCGTATCGCGTCTACCGGGCTTATTTTTGAGGATCTCAGCGCCGGATACACCGCGGCAAGAAGGCATATCGCGTAACTGCCCAGCATCGTGGCGAGGATATCCTGCCATCTTATGTCCACCGGAACTTTTGTTATGTAATAAATATCGGCGGGCAGCTCCACTATCGTGAATCTGCCTATTATCCAGCATATGACAAGGCCGAGCGCTGTTCCCATGATTATCCCGGCCCCGCCTATCATGGAGCCTTCCCACCAGAATATTCTCCGTATGAAAGAGGGGGAAGCTCCCATCGCCCGCAGAAGACCAATGTCCCGCAGTTTCTCCGTGCCCAGCAGTATCAGGTTGGATGCGATATTGAACGCGGCCACCAGCACGATAAGGAGAAGTATCAGCGACATCACGAATTTTTCAAGCTTGAGCGCCGCAAAAAGCGTCTGGTTCATTTGGGCGAAAGTCTTTACCATGAAAGAAAAACCCAGCTGAGGTTTAAGCCTTGCGGCCGTTTCGCCGGCTTTGTTTATATTTTTTAGGCGCAGTCCTATTCCCGTGACGGAGCCCGCGGTGTCGAAAAAATCCGCGGCCGAATCAAGCGCGCAGTAGGCCATGGTGTTGTCGAACTCATAATAGCCGGTGCGTATGGCGCCGTCAACTCTGAATTTTTTCATTTTCGGCAGTATGCCAAGCGCCGTTGATTCCATTTTGGGAGAGATGATCACCATCTCGTCGCCTATCCATGCGCCCATATTTTTCGCAAGCTCTTCCCCCAGTATGATGCCGGGTATTTTTTGTTTTTCCTTAAGCGTCTGCCATGAGCCGGAAGTTATCGCGCCCTTAAGATCGTTTACCCGGAATTCGCGCCCGATATCCAGCCCCTTGACCACAGCGCCGGTAGACCTGCCTTTAAAGCTTAATATCGCCTGCCCGAATATAAACGGGGCAAAAGCTTCCACCTCGGGGTCCTTTGAGATGATATCCTCTATTTTAACGGAATTTTCCGGCCGGATTTGTCCGTAAATCATCAGGTGGGACTGTGCGCCGATTATTTTTTTCTGGATATCGGTCTGAAAGCCGTTCATCACCGAAAGCGTGGCGATAAGAGCCGCCACTCCTACGGCTACTCCCGCCACTCCGATAATAGTGGTTATGACGGCAAAAAGCCCTTTCCTTTCAGCCTTAAGATATCTTTTTGCTATAAAAAATTCTGCGGACATATATGAAGAGGGTAAATGGAAGACGGTAGACGGTAGACGGTAGACGGCTAAAAAACTAATCTTTTTCCGTCTATCTGATTGTATCTATGGTTTCCTTTCTTTTTAATCTGTATCTGATTAATCCGTTTAACAGCGAATCAACTTTTTCAAGGGTAGAAGTAAGATGGGAAACGGCAGATGGTCCCAATAATTTAAGTTCCGTACAGAGTATAATCTGTGTATCCAATTCACTGATAGAGCCTCGCGCAATATTAAAAAATTGGGCAGATTCTTTTCCGCCTTTTCTGGCCGCGCCTTCTGCAATATTTGACGGTATCGATACCGCTGCCCGCCGCATCTGGCTGGTTAATCCATAAAGCTCATCAATAGGCATATTTTGAGTTTCAAGATAAACCATTTTTACAAGGCTGATTGCTTCCAGCCAGACATCTAATCTTTTATGCGCTTTTTCCATTTTACTTCTTCGGTTGCTCGTTTGCTGTTTTTTCTTCTGTGGTTTCCCGTCTACCTTCTACCGTCTCCCATCTCCCGTCTTCTTGTTTTAACGTCGGGAACAATATCACTTCCCTTATCGACGGCTTGCCTGAAAGAAGCATGGTCAGCCGGTCTATGCCGATTCCGATTCCGCCCGTGGGAGGCATCCCTGTTTCAAGGGCTTCGATAAAATCCTTATCCAGAAGGTCGGCTTCGCCGTTTGATTCGGCCTGTTTCTGGCGCGTCTGTTCCACAAGCCGTTCTTTCTGGTCCACGGGGTCGTTAAGTTCCGTATAGGCATTGGCCAGCTCTTCTTTCCCGGCAAAAAATTCAAAGCGCTCCACAAGGCTTTCGTCTCCCGGCTTGCATTTGGCAAGGGGAGTTATCGCGGTCGGATAATCCATCACAAAAGACGGCTGGTCAAGATGGGGGATAATTCTGGCGTCGAATATCCGCTCGAAAATCTTGGCCGAGGGGATCTCTGCGGAATGCTCTATTCCCAATTTTTCCGCGGCGGCGATAAGTTTTTCCCGCAGGAAGGATTTTCCGCTCAGCACGGCGTGGATATCGTCCCCGCATTCCTGCTTCCAAATCTCAGGCAGGGAAATGCGCTTAAAGGGAGGTTCAAGAGACACATTGACGCCTTTGTATTCCGCAAACTGTATGTTTAGTTCTTCGGCGCAGGACTTTATTATCGATTCAAGAAGCTCCGCCATGCCGTTATAATCGGAATACGCCTGATATGCCTCAAGCATGGTGAATTCGGGATTGTGTCTGGTGTCCAGCCCCTCGTTCCTGAAAACTTTCCCCAGCTCATATACCCCGTCAAAACCGCCTATTATCAGTCTTTTGAGATACAGTTCCGTGGCTATGCGCAGATAAAGTTTGGTTTCAAGCGCATTGTGATACGTTTCAAAAGGTTTTGCGGCGGCTCCGCCCGCCTGGGCGCACAGCGACGGGGTTTCCACCTCCGTAAAACCGCGGGAGTCAAGATTTTTTCTTACCGCGCGTATTATCCTCGCCCGGGTCTCAAAGATCTGCTTCGCGGCGCTGTTTGCGATGAGGTCGAGATGCCTTTGCCTGAACCTTATTTCCGTATCGTGGAGGCCGTGCCATTTTTCCGGAAGGGGGCGTATTGATTTTGCCAGAAGCGTTACCGACTGCGCGTTCACCGTCGTTTCGCCGGTATGCGTGATGAAAATTTTGCCGCTTATTCCGGCAAAATCGCCTATATGCATTTCTTTTTTAAAAAAATCATACGCGGCTTCGCCCAAAACGTCTTTTTTAAGGTAAATCTGTATCTTTCCGCTTCCATCCTGAAGGTGCGCGAAAGAGGCTTTGCCCATGGCCCGTATCTGCACCAGTCTTCCGGCGCACGTCACCTGCGCGTCCGGCAGGGATTTTGAGGCCAGCGCGGCTGTGTGAGTGCGCTCAAACCTGTGCGGAAAGGGGTTTATGCCGTTCGCACGCAGGGATTTTATTTCTTCGTGCCGCCTTAAAACTATCTCGTCTAAAGTGTTATGTGTCATTTGGAAACCATTTTTTTAATTATGTCGCGAAGGGATTTTGGATCAAAGGGTTTTTCAATAAAGGCGCTGATATTGGAGGCAAGCTGGAACAGGTCTCTCATCTGGCCTTTGGCCGTAAGTATTATCAGGGGTATCTTGCGGGATTTTTCATTTTCCTGAAGCCGGGTCTGAAGGGTGTAGCCGTCCATAACGGGCATCATTATGTCGCTTATTATCACGTCGGGAAGGGGCGCGTCCTGATTCGGCGGGTCTATCCCCAGTTTTTCAAGGGCTTCGGCGCCGTTATAAGCTTCGATAACGTCATAGCCCTCTTTTTCCATTAAAAATTTTATTAAAATGACCACGTCTTTTTCATCGTCGACGATCATTATTTTCGCCATATCGCGCTCCAGTAATAAAAAAATGCCGCCCAGTTGCCCGGCAGCCCAGTCGACCAGTAACAGAGTCACCAGTCGGGGCAGAAGGTTGTCAGTCACCAGTCACCAAGTCACCAGACAGTGCGGAGTGTCGCCAGTTGCCGGCTGCCCGACTGTCTAGCCGTCCCGCCGTCCAGCAGTCTTTCTTCTTCCGTTCCCTTGCCTTGTGTAATTCTACAATATTGACATAACGCTTTTCATATATTTAAGTAAAATGTAAAATGTATTCGGCACTTAAGTAGCCGGGAGTTGGAATTCAGTAGTCAGAAGTAAGAAGTCTCAATTCATCTGAATTCTGTCCAAACAAACCTTAAAGGCAGTGAGTTTGGACTGACCCATTCTCACGGCTTTTGAGGAAGGAATGGGGCTGTCTTCTGGATTCTATCTACCTTGAGTGGCCATGAAAGGGAAAATAAATATATGCCTATTGAAGAAACTCTTGTTCTTATAAAACCCGACGGTTTGAAACGAAGGCTTACCGGCCTTGTCATAGACCGGCTTGACTCTTCCGGCCTTGAGCTTGCGGCCGCAAAAGCCGTATCCGTGAGCGTCGCTCTTGCGAAAGAGCATTACAAGCCTCATGAAGGCAAGCATTTTTTTGACAATCTCATCAGATATATCCGCGGCGAATTTCACGGGATCAATAAAAGCAAAATTCTCGCTTTTGTTTATCGCGGAGAGAGCGCCATCTCCGTAGTGCGCAAAATCGCAGGAGCCACCAATCCCGAGGAGGCCGCTCCCGGTACCATACGCTCTTCTTTCGGCAGGGTGACCACGGCGGGCCAGTTTGAGAACGTGATACACGCTTCCTCCGACCCCGAAGAAGCCAAAAGGGAGATCGGCCTGTGGTTTTCCAGGGAAGAAATTATATAAAGAGGGTAGAAGGTAGACGGGAGATGGTAGACGGAAAAGCAAAAACGGAAGAGAACGGCTGGACTGCTTGGTGGCTAACGGTAAAAAGGGAAACGAGGGAATAATAAGCTTTAATTATAATCAACTTTCTATTTTGATTTTTAAATTTTCAGTTTGAGCTTGAAAGGCGGGGATGGGGGGATAATGGAAGATGTAAAACAGGCTAAAATAAACGGTAAATCTAAAACCGGAAATAATTTGTTTTCTTCGTCTACCGGCGCTTGTCTTCAGCCTATCTTCCGTAAACTTTCTGCTTTCTGCTATCTACTATCTACTCTCTTTATGCTCTCCTGTCCGGGCCTGTGCGCTCCGGCAAAACTTCCTCCCATGGAGGGGGACGAAATATTTCTTTCCGCCGCCGACGGCTGGAAGCTTTACGGCAGGTATCAGCGGCCTTCGGGAAGCAGGGCAGTGCTTGTCCTTCTGCATTCCAGAGGAAGGTCCAGCCTGGACTGGAGGCTTTTTGCGTATGCCCTGAAACAGTGGGGTCTGGGGTATCTTGCTTTTGATTTCAGGGGGCACGGCTTCAGCATAACGGAGCCGGGCGGGTCCACCACTACGTATAAAAATTTCCGCAAGACCGGCATGGATAATGAATTTAATAAAATGACGCGCGACGCCGAGGCGGCTGTACAGTATTTGTCCGAACAGGGGATACCCGAAAACAATGTGATATTGGCCGGCTCCGAATTGGGGGCCAATATCGCTGTTAAAGTCGCGGCTATACATCCGTCAATATCCAGAGTGATCCTTCTGTCTCCTTCGCTGAATGCGGACAGGGACGTGCTTACGGTTAATCCTATGCGGGCCTACGGCAAAAGGCCCATTCTTCTTGCCGTTTCCGAGCAGAATGCAAGGTCCTTCAAAGAATTTATGCTTCTGAACGATATAGCCCAGCGCACAGCCGGCAATTCAAGGGTAACAATGCTTACCGCCGAAAAAGGAATAGGCACAAAACTGCTGAACAAACGGCTGATAAGAAGGATTTTTGAATGGCTGAAAAATCCGCAGAAACCGCCGGAAACCGAATCGCCTCCTTCCGCTTCTTCTTCCCTACTTCCTTCCTTCCCGCCATCGTCATCGCCGTCCTCAGAGGAAGAGAAAGAGGAGCCCAGATATAAGATATATTTACAGCCCGAGGATGATAAAGCGTCCGATAAAAAAGAGGATAAAAAAGAAGAGAAAAAAAAGAAAAAGAAAGAAAAAGAAAAAAGAGAAGCTAAAGACGAAGATAAGGACGAAGATAAAAAAAGGGCGGAGCCCAAATTTAAGGACGCGGATATTATTGAAAACATAGAAGATTCAGGCGGTTTTGAAGATGACTGATTCCCGCAAACCTTAATCCCTCCCCCGATGCGGGGCAGACGAGTCTATTGAAAAGTTCTATGACTCGCAGTCCCGCGCAGTCTGCGGGGGAGGGGACTTGTCTCTCCGAAGCCCGCCGTCGGCAGGAGTAGGAAAAGGGTGGGGGGAATTAATTAAAAATGACTAATTCCAATCGCTATTCAGTTCTTCCTACCGAGCAGAATAATCCCCGCACGAGGGATTTGGACAGGATAGCGCTAAAAAAAGTTCTTGAAAAAATCAACGCCGAAGACAGGCTGGCTCCCGAGGCTGTTAAAAAAGTGATTCCGCAGATGGAGAAAGCCGCCAGACTTCTGGCGCGGGCCCATATGGCGGGCCGCCGCATAATTTTCATAGGCGCGGGCACGAGCGGAAGGCTCGGAGTGCTTGAAGCCGCAGAGTGCCCTCCCACGTTCGGAGTGTCTCCTTCAAAGACAATAGGCATAATGGCCGGAGGAAAAAGCGCGGTATTCCGCTCTAAGGAAGGCGCGGAGGACGACGCTCTCGCCGGAGCGCGGGATGCGCTGAAACAAATAAGCAGGGGCGACGCGGTGGTGGGCATAGCCGCAAGCGGAATAACCGCCTATGTCAGGGGGGCGCTGTCGGCCGCAAAAAAGGCGGGATGCGCCACAATTCTTGTCACCTGCAATGATAAAATGCGCGTTGAATCGGCCGATGTTATAATAGCTCCCGTAGTCGGGCCCGAGGCTCTGTCCGGTTCCACCAGAATGAAATCGGGAACGGCGGCGAAGCTCGTGCTTAATTCGCTTACCACTTCGGCCATGGTTTTGGCGGGCAAGGTTTATAAAAACTGGATGGTCGACCTGCGTCCTTCTTCCAAAAAGCTTACGGCGCGCGCCGAAAGGATAACGGCAGTCATAGCCGGCATAAGCCCTGAAAAGGCCGGAAATCTTCTTAAACACACCAATTATAACGTAAAAACCGCGATAGTCATGTCCCGCCTTGGTTTGACCAAAAAAGAAGCGTCCGAAAAAATAAAGCAGTCCGGCGGCATCCTCAGAAAAATCCTTGAATAAAATAAAGATGGTAAACGGTAGATGGTAAAGTCAAAGAGGAGCCTGTTGCGAAAGTCTGCATAAACCTGTAAAAAAGCACTATAATGCCCTCCGAGGTAAAAAATGCAAATACGGAGGGATAATCAAATGACTTTCATAAACTACGACTTAAACAAACTGGTTAAGGATAATCATATCTTGCGCGCCGTCGATAAGACGGTTTCTT
>CAZFMJ010000057.1:0-18616 GCA_964520045.1 uncultured Elusimicrobiales bacterium
TCGGAGCTCATATTTGCGGTTCACTTTTGTTGCGGCCTGCATTTCCGGTCATGCGCGTGCTTTCAGGTCAGCCCTCGCGGGCCGCGTCCTTGCGCATATCCTTCCGCCGTAAACAGTCTAATTCGGCGGACGGGACTTTCACCCGCATTGACGACAGCTTCGACAGCGCACACCCGAAAACTGCAATTGCGCCCGCGACTTTACCATTTTTGTACTACATCTATTACCGTTAGGTCAACAACTTGGACGACCTTATTACTGCCACCGCAGCAGGAGCTGGCCACAACCCGCGCGTAGTCCTGGTTCGAGCCGCCCCAAACGGTTCCTTCATTGCCGCAGGACAGAGGATCCTCTCTTACCGGGTCACAGATGAGGTCGCCGGAGAACTTACCGGTAGAGCTATCGTACCTGCCGCTACCGTAGAACCAGCTCCCTCCGCCGTTTGCGGAGCCGGGGATTACGCTTATGGCGGGAATTCCGAAGGTATACCCGCCCACATCGGAACCGCCGCCCATCTCTTTCCATAAAGGACCAACACCGTCGCAATACTGAAACCTGCCGGGATCGCCGCTGCCAGTAGAGTATTACCGAATGGCGCCTTTCTTATTATCCTGCAACGCTTGGGCATCGGTTTGCCCAGACGTATGCGGATTCCGGACTTGGTGTCAAAATGTAGTGGCGACTTTGGCTAGTTTTTGGGCACAAATCCTTATTTTATAAGCATTTTTTTATTTTAACTGCGGAAGTTGTGTTAACGCCAAGCCCTTTAAGGTCAAGATAATCTCTTTCCCGGCCGGTCGCGCATTTGGCGCCGGTCGGCATATGGCCTTAATCATCAACCCAATCATCAACCCAATCATCAATCAATTCCCGTTATTCCAAGATATAATAGCGCGACCGCCCAGCGCCTGCCGATTTAATAACCTGAAGCTCAACCAGCTTTGACAGATCCTTATGCACAGCCTGCGCGGAAATCTTAAAAAGCGATTGTAAGTCTTTATTGGTAACCTTGCCATGAGCATTAACAAATTCAACGATTTTCATTTGCTTATCAGTAAGAGAAATCTGTGTTTTCGAGACACGCTTTTTCTTAACACCTAATTTCAAAACGGCTTCCTTGACCTCATTAACTGAATAGGCAACGCCTATCGTGAAATACTCAAGCCATTTGGTGATATCGCCGTTATTCTCTTGCGCTGTTTTTAGCGCCGCATAATACGCCTGTCTGTCACGGTCATAAAAATCATCAAGGGCAAAAAGCCTGCGGTGGTCAAAACCGCTCAAATAGAGAATAAGCGTTGCAAACAGCCGAGCTGTGCGTCCATTGCCGTCAATAAAAGGATGGATTCTCGCAATTTCATAGTGGCCGATTCCAGCCAAAAGCACCGGATTTGTTTCCCATGTTTTCTCTAAGTTAAGCCAGTCAATAAATTCCGTTACAAGGCCGGGCACATCCTCTGTCTTTGGCGGCATATACGCGACTTCTTCCTTAAAACTCGTGCCGTCAAAAAACCGCCTGCCGACAAATACTTGCACATCGCGAAAAACGCCGCTGTGCCGATTATCACGCAAAACGTCTTTTGAAATCTTCCTGTGGATATTAAGCAAGTCTTGAACCCTGATTTTGCCTTTTTCAGTGAAAGAATGAATAGCGTCCAACGCCTCAAGATAATTAAGCACTTCTTTTTTGTCTTTATCGGTGGCGACAACGTCTTTGCCATCAGCAAGAGCCTCAACCTGCTCAAGCGTAAGTTTATTGCCTTCAATGGCAGTTGATGAATGAGTGGTGCGAAGTTTTGCCTGCCTGCGCAAGGATGCTTCCCATTTTGGGATAAGACGCGCTTGCTCTATAACCTCACGGGCAGACGCAATAGCGGTAAGGTTATTGAGTATTTTTTCAGTTATGACGTATTGCGGGTTAAATAACATCATTTCCTCGTCCGTAAAATCAAATTCTTCCAGTTATCAAAATTGTCAAACTCCATTCTTTCCTTTGCGTTAATCGTCAATTCGACACTTAAATCTTTCGGGTCTTCCGAGTTTGCTGTACATAAATAATAGCAGTTTTCATAGGTATATTGGTCTTTGAAAACTTGACATGGCGGCCGACAGGCGCTAAAGTGGGTATTCTGGAACGTTGTTTAGTTTTTTAGTTATCTGTCCCACCGGATAGGAGAACCTCAACAGACCGGATGCGGATGCAAATCAAAACCCCCTGAACTTATTGGTTCAGGGGGTTTATGATAGATTGTTAAACTGCCGTTTACGGTCTTTGTGAAGCTGATTTCAGAAGATAAGTAAGCGTTACGTCTTCTTCACTGTAAACCGCTTTTATCAGGCCTGCTCCATCGGCAAAAGTCATGTCTGCGGATAATGCGCCGGCATTATCAAACGCCTGCACTTTTACGCAGTTGTAAAAAACAATATCATTTACCGTTTCCTGCGTTCCGACCGCCTTTATGGAAGCTGTTCCCTTGTTATACGGCCATTGAGCCCCGGTTTCTACGGGATACCCGAGGATCTTTGTTTCGGAAGCTGTTTCAACTGAACCGGGCTTGTATTTTTTGAAGTACAGGCCGTCGTTTTTTTTCAGATACACGCCGTCATACTGCATTATATTGTCGGTGAAAGCCAGCATAATGCGCACGGAAAGCGCATTCGGATCTGTTCCGTTGAATGTCCACATGGTCATATGGCCCGTGTTTATGCCGCCTTTTGTTCTAAGTATCGCCCTGTAGCGGTACTCGAAATTCCGCTGAAAGGGAAAATAATCTGTTCCTGCCTGTGATACCGGCGCGCCTACTGCGGGGATCAAACCAACCGCCTGTTGAGCGTCCTCGGTTTGAACCGCTGAAAGCAGGCCGTTTACGGCCGGTTTCTCAGCGGCATTCGCGGAATAAACCGCAAAAGCCAGAACCGCTGCTGTTATTGTTGTTTTCATTTAAGATTATGCCTCCTTATCTTCATGTATGCGTCCTGCGCAACGGTATAATTATAGCGCAGTACAGGATAAATTATCAGGTTCAAAGGACCTATGCGGCGGTAATTTTTAGACCTATGCAAAATTCCATTAAAGTCACACCCGCTGTTGCATTCCTTACCCCAACTGATGCCAGACCAGCCGCGCAAGCGAGAAAATTTGACCATAGTTAACCCAAAAACTGCAATTGCCCCCCCCTCCTTTATGGTTCGACTTTGCTCACCATCCTGAGCCTGTCGAAGGATCCTCCCCCTCAACGGGGGAGGGATGCTTGTCTCTCCGTAGCCCGCCTTCGGCGAGGCGTAGGAGGAGGGTGGAGGTGAACGAAAAAATTCTTATCCCTACGATAACAACGGTCTGCAGCTTTTAGGTTAAAATATTATCATTCCCCTTTGTGCGTCTTGCGCTTTTTTGCGGCTACTCTTATCTTTTTCTCTTTTCCGTCTCCCGTCTCCCATCTACCGTCTACCCTCTTCATAGTGGTATAATATATTCATGAGCCGGGCATTTGTAAACGAAAACTCCCCCAAAGACGATGAACCGCCCATGAGGCCGGTCAGCCCGGGCCCGAACTATGTCACCCCTGAAGGCTTTAAACTCCTCAAAACCAAGGCGGAAGAACTCGCCGGCAGGCGCTCCGCCCTCCTTTCGGATTCCGACGACCCTGAATTAAGGCGCAAGCGGCTTCTTATTGAAAGAGACCTCATCTATTTCAAAACAAGGCTTGAAACCGCGATACTTGTGGATCACACCGGAAAAGATTTCGCGGATATCCGGATGGGCGCTATAATAGACGCCAGAGACGATTCGGGGAAAAACTACAGGTTTGAGATCACAGGCGAAGATGAAGCGGAAACAGGCTCAGGAAAACTCAACTGCGTTTCCGCGCTCGCGGACGCGCTTTTGGGAAAAAAGGCGGGGGAGCAGGCCGTCTGGGAAAGCGGAGACGGACGCCGTCTGCTGACCATCATTTCCGTAAAGTATCCCCCCGCCGGAAATTCAAAATAACCCTATCCTTAAAACCTCACTGCGAATTACTTGGGTTTGACTCGTATTTTGCTATAATTTTATCAGGAAGTTAAAAATATGGAAGAGATAAAACACCCTGGTAAAACCACGCCGGTAAATTTCCACAAAATAGACAAAAAACAGCAGGAACGCTGGGAAAAAGCGGGTCTTTTTAAGGTTGCGGACATTCCGCGGAAGGATAAAAAATTCTACTGTCTTGATTTCTTCCCCTATCCCTCCGGCGACGGGCTTCATGTGGGACACGCGGAAGGATATGCCGCGACGGATATCTTCTGCAGATATAAAAGGATGAAGGGATTTGACGTCCTGCACCCCACGGGCTGGGACGCTTTCGGCCTTCCAGCCGAAAACTACGCCATAAGCACAGGCATACACCCCGAAATCACAACCGGCAAAAACATAGGAAATTTTGAGCGCCAGATGCGCTCGATCGGGCTCTCTTATGACTGGAGCCGGAAAATAAACACCACAGACCCCGAATATTACAAATGGACCCAATGGATTTTCCTCCAGCTTTATAAAAAGGGGCTCGCTTACGAAGGGGTCATCCCCATAAACTGGTGCCCCTCCTGCAAAACGGGGCTTGCGAATGAGGAAGTGTTCGGCGGAGCCTGCGAACGGTGCTCCACCGCGATAGAAAGAAGAAATCTGCGCCAATGGATCTTAAGAATAACGGCTTACGGACAGCGCCTGCTTGACGACCTTGACGGTTTGGACTGGCCTGAATCCACCATGGCGATGCAGAGAAACTGGCTGGGCAGGTCGGAAGGCGCGGAAGTGCATTTCCCGATAGCAGGAAAGAACGCCTCGCTTACGGTTTTCACCACGAGGCCTGACACCCTTTACGGCGCCTCCTACATGGTCATAGCTCCCGAGCATCCCATGCTGGCCGAACTGACCGCCCCCGCGGAAAAAAACGCCGTTGAAAATTACGTCCGCCAGGCCGGAAGCAAATCGGATTTGGAGCGCGTTGAACTTCAGAAAGAAAAAACAGGAGTTTTCACCGGCTCTTACGCCGTAAACCCGCTTAACGGCGAAAAGATACCGGTATGGACGGCTGATTACGTGCTTGCCGGCTACGGCACCGGCGCCATAATGGCCGTGCCGGCCCATGACGAACGCGACTGGGATTTCGCCCGCAAATTCAATCTCCCCATAATTCCCGTGGTCAAAGAACCTGAAGGCCGGCCTAAAGACAAAGCTTTCTGCGGAGACGGAGTTTCTATCAATTCCCCTGTGATAGACGGGCTTCCCACGGCTCAGGCCAAGGAAAAAATGATACGGCATCTTGAAGATAAAAAGATCGGCCGGGGAATGATAAATTTCAAGCTCAGGGACTGGGTATTCTCAAGACAGCGCTACTGGGGAGAGCCTATTCCCGTAATTCACTGCTCCAAATGCGGGATCGTGCCTGTACCGGAAAACGAGCTTCCCGTCCTGCTTCCCAAAGTTGAAAAATACGAGCCCACCGGAACGGGCGAATCCCCGCTTGCGGCGATTGAGTCATGGGTAAACACAAAATGTCCCGGATGCGGCGGCGCAGGAAAAAGAGAAACAAACACTATGCCGCAATGGGCGGGTTCCTGCTGGTATTACCTTCGCTTTATCGACCCAAAAAACAAACAAACTTTTTGCGCGGGGGAATCGGAAAAGGCGTGGATGCCCGTGGACCTTTATGTGGGCGGAGCGGAGCATGCGGTTCTTCACCTGCTTTACGCCAGATTCTGGCATAAAGCGCTTTATGACCTCGGATTTGTGTCCACAAAAGAGCCTTTTCAGAAACTGCGCCATCAGGGAATGATACTTTCTTATTCTTACCGCGATTCCGGCGGGGCATATCATCCGTATTCCGATATTGATTTTTCAAACGAGAGCAAAGCGGTATTAAAAGCGACCTCCGAAGAACTGCCTCCGCTTATCGAAAAGATGTCCAAATCAAAAAAGAATGTGGTAAATCCGGATGAAATTCTCGCCGAATACGGCGCCGACACCTTCCGCATGTATGAAATGTTCATCGGGCCTTTTGAGGATTCAAAGCCGTGGGATATGAAAGGAATAGAAGGCGTATCCAGATTTCTGAAACGCGTATGGTTCTGGACGCTTCAATGCATCGACACAAATGAGACGGCGGAAAACGGCGGCAAGGAGCTGGAAGTATTAAAAAATAAGACGATAGACAAGGTTTCTTCGGATATAGAAGCGATGCGCTTCAACACCGCCATATCCGCTCTTATGATCTATTTCAACAAGCTAAGCGGGTTTGTCCCTGCTCCGGAAAAGGACAGGGAAACGTTCCTTACCCTGCTTCACCCTTTTGCTCCGCATATCACGGATGAATTATGGCAGAGGATGGGAAACGATGAAAGCCTTTTCCTAAAGCCGTGGCCTGAAGCCGACTTAAAGCTCCTGCGGAAGCAGGAAGCGGAAATCGCCGTTCAGCTAAACGGAAAAATAAAAGATAGAATAAAAGTTCCGGCCGACGCGCCGGACCGCGAAGTGGAAAAACTTGCGGTCAGCTCCGAAAAGGTCAGAAAAGCCCTTTCGGGGATGACCATTAAAAAAATAATCGTGGTGCCCAAAAGGCTTGTAAGCATAGTGGCGGTAAAAACAGCAACAGAAGCAAAAGAGGCAACGGAAGCAGGAGAAAAAAGAAAACAAAAATAAAATCTGGCGCTTGGGATATTAAGAAGTTATCAGGCTGGTGACATGGTGACTTGGCAACTGGTGACCTGAATCTGGTGACTGGCTGCTTTTTACCGAAGGAGAAACTATGAAAAAAATAATCATCTGTATTGCGGGATCTTTACTGCTGGCGGGATGCACAGGCTCGGATATTAAATACACGCCGGCGGCTCAAATACTGCCAGCGCATATAAAACGCATCGCGGTGCGGCCGTTCACGAATAAAACGCAGCAATTCGGTCTTGAAGAAAAACTCAGCCGCCGTGTTATCGACGAATTTTTAAGGAACGGGGAGCATGCGGTAACTTCTGAGGCGTCAGCCGACGGGATCGTGCTGGGCGAGATAACCCGCTATCTTCTTACTCCGGTACAGTACGACGCCAACCTCGTCCCCACCGTATACAAGCTTGATGTTCTGCTTTCGTTAAAGCTGCTTGATAAAGCTAAAAACATCTTTCTATGGCATGAACCCGCCATGCAGGGGATACAGAATTATTCCGCCCCGACCCTTCCCGGAGGAATGACGGAAGAGCAGGCCCGCGAAGCCGTATGGGACGTTCTTGCGCGCGATATCGTAAAACGCACGGTGGAGGGGTTCGGAGCGGCTTCAAGCGCCTCCCACAAAAAGGTTTCAGGCGAAATTCCCTCAGTTCCGGCTTCGCCGCCTCCGGCCCAGCAAGTTCAACCGGAGCCATGATACCTTTACCGCCCAAACAGCTCAAGACAGAATGGGAAAGCGGGAAACTGCGGCCTGTATACCTGCTTAACGGAGAAGAGCATCTCCTTAAACTGGAGGCTCTGGAAACGCTTAAAAAAAGACTCAATCCCGATGTGTTCAATTTTTATGAAGTTTCAGGCGAAACCGCGAAAGCCTCGGACTTGATATCAACAGCCTGCACTCCGCCTGTTTTCGCGGACACCCGGCTTGTAATTGCGCGCTCGTTCGATCGTTTCCCGGCCCGCGAAAAAGAGATCATAGCCGAATATCTTAAAAACCCCTGCGCCTCAACATGTCTCATACTTGTTTCCGGCCATAAAAAACCCAAGGAAGAATCCGCCCGCATAGACTGCAAATCAGGAGTTATCGCCACATTCTGGCCGATGAAGCCCCCGCAGTGCGAAGAATGGGTAATTGCAAGAGCCGGGAAAGCGGGAAAACGTTTTTCGCGGGAAGCCGCCTGCCTGCTTGTAAATCTGCTGGGCGCGGATACTTTTATGCTCGCCTCGGAAATAGACAAAATAATCGCCTATACCAGCGGCTGCGAGCAGGCCGTATCGGCCCAGCAGGCGCTGGAATCCATGGGATTTACAAAAAGCGAGAATCCGTTCGAGTTCGGCCGCGCGATAATGGCCCGGAACCCGGAGACTGCGCTTAAGCTTCTGGAAAAGCTTCTTGCCGCAGGAGAAACTCCGCTGGGCATGCTTCATTCCATATCCTCGACATTAAGAAAAATAATAAAGGCAAGGAAACTGCTTGCGGGAGGAACGGCTGAATCGGCGGTATTCAAAGCGGCGGGAATAAGCCAATATTATAACCCTGATTTTATTTCGCTGGTAAAAGCCTTCGGGGACGATAAAAGACTGGAAAAGACGCTTGAACAATGCATCTACACGGAAGCGATGCTCAAGTCTTCATCGGAAATAAATCCGGAAACCGCGCTGAAGCATCTCCTGCGCGGAATAATTCACAGGCAGGGGAATAGGCCGAAGGCTGAGAACAGCAGGCTGAAGGCTGAAGGCTGAAGACTATTGGTCTTTTATCCGTACCTTCAGACTAACAGCCTTTCCGTCTCTCCGCTTTTGGCGGAGGGCGAAATCCCGCCAAGGTGCGTGGCGGAAAGGAAGGTTTGTGACGGAAAACGGCGGACGGAAGAAAATAAACAGAAGAAAAACTACATCTGTGTTTATTTTTCCGTTTACCTTCTCCCGTCTACCTTTTACCGTCTTTTAGGAATTAGTCTTGGGGGTGAGCGTGTTAACGCGCTTTGCCAGCCTTGACTTCATTCTTGCGGCCGCTTTCCAATGCACTATGCCTCTTTTTGCAGCCTTGTCCCAGACGGAGGCGACCGCAGGAAGCAGTTTCTGCGCGGAATCTGTGTCTTTTTTGGCCGCAGCCGCGAGTAAATCCTTGGCTGTCTGCCTTATTTTTCTCTGCACCCCTCTGTTGCGGGATGCCCTGCGCTCGGACTGCCGCGACGCTTTAATAGCGCTTGTATGACGGCCTGTTTTTAATTTTGCCATAGGTAGTAGTTTATTATTTTATGCACGATGGGTCAACTGAACAGCATAAATTTGCAAAACACATAAGCGGATTTACGCTTGCCACCCTCATCTCCAGAATACTCGGCTACCTGCGCGACGCCGCGATAGCGTATTTTTTCGGCGGGGGACAGCTGACGGACGCCTATTACGCGGCTTTCAGAATAGCGAATTTCGTAAGACGCACCATGGGCGAAGGCGCGCTTAACGCCGCTTTTGTGCCGATAATGGAAAGGGAAAAAGCCAAAAGCCCCAAAGATTCCCTTGAATTTTTTTCGGCGCTCTGGACCGTGGTATTTATCGCATCGTCGGTTATAACGGTAACCGGCATCATAGCGGCCAAACCCCTGGTGGGTCTGCTTTCTTACGGCTTCACCGCAAACCCGGAGCAGTTCGCCCTCACGGTTTCGCTTACAAGAATATTTTTCCCCCATCTCGTTTTTGTGACGGTATCGGCGCTGTGCCAGGGCGCTCTCAATGTGGCGCGGAAATTTTTTGTTCCGGCGCTCGCGCCGGTAACCTTCTCTTTCGCAATACTAGCCTATCTCGCCGCCCTTCATTTCAGGCTTATCCCGTCCATGTCCGTCAAAGCGCAGATTTTCGGCCTGGCCTTCACGGCGATGGCGAGCGGAGTGATCCAATGGGTAATTCTCTTTTTCGCCTGCCGCAAGTCCGGCTATACCTTTGAATTCCGCGCGCCGTGGAAATACCCCGCCGTGCAGAAAGTGTTCCTGCTTATGGGGCCCGCCGTCTTAAGCATGACGGGAGACCAGATCTCCACTTTCGTGGACACGATCTGCGCCAGTTTTCTTGCGGCGGGCTCAATGACCGCCATATACAACTCAACCCGCGTCATGCAGTTTCCTCTGGCTATTTTCGGAGCGGCTATCGCAAGCGTGGCGCTTGCCCATCTTTCCGAAAAAGCCGGAACAAGCCGGATGGATTCGTATAAAGAGACTTATAACCTTTCTCTGCGCCTTATGGGTTTCGTGCTTCTGCCCGCCACCGTAGGTTTGTGCATCTTGAGCATGCCGATAGTGCAGACCCTTTTTGAGCACGGGAAATTCACTCACAAAGAAAGCCTGCTTACCCACAGCGCTCTTTTTTATTCAACGCTCGGGCTTATGGCCCATGGAATAAATAAAGTGTCCGCGGCCGCCTTTTATTCGCTTAAAGACACCGTAACGCCCGTAAAAATAACTTTTCTGCAGGTGCTCATAGACGCGGTTTTATGCGTCATTCTCATGGGCCCGATGGGGGTCGGCGGACTTACGCTGGCGTCGTCGATAAGCGCGGGCCTGTCATCCGCGGTTTTCATAATCCTGCTAAGGAAAAAAACTTCAGGCATCGCGCTTTCAAAGACCGTGTTTCAATACCTTAAGTTCATTCTCGCGAGCGCGGTCATGGGCGCGATATGCCTTGCCCTGAAAAACAGGCTTGAACCTTCGCTGTCCGCGCCCCTGCTTGTGGCCGCGGTGCTTCCGGCGGGAATTATTTCATACGCCTTAATGGCGGTTATCCTTAAAATGGAAGAGCGGAAAATCGTGTGGAACCTTATAAGAAGACGGTAAACAGGAGACGGTAGATGGAAAAGATATTAGGAGGCTGCCAGCTTCCAGTCACCAAGTCCCCGGATGGACTGGGTTGCTGGGCCGCTGGGTAGCCGGGCGCCTTCTTGACTATGGATCTATCATTTCTTCCCCATCTGCCCGGCGTATACCTGATGCGCGATTTGTCGGGGAAAATAATATACATAGGCAAAGCCAAAGATCTCGCCAAACGCGTATCTCACTATTTTAACCCCGGCGCGGATAAAAACCGCTCGTGGAAAATCCCCAATCTTGCGGCCCTTATACGCAAAATAGATTATATCCCGTGTGAAAGCGAAAACGACGCGCTTATACTCGAGCGGGACTTTATACATAAATATCAGCCCTTTTTCAACCAGATGTGGAAGGACGACAAGTCCTATCCCTGCCTTAAACTCACCGTCAAAGAGGATTTCCCCCGCCTTCTGCTGACGCGCGAAAAAGTCAAGGACGGCAGTCTTTATTTCGGGCCTTATCCGAAAGTCTCTCAGATAAAAGCCCTTTTGCGCCATTTAACGCGCAGAAAATTCCTCCGCCTCAGACAGTGCAGATGGGATATCCGCAAAGGGAAGCGGCTGGAACAGAAAAAGATCCATTCCTGCCTTTACTATCATACGGGACAGTGCCCGGCCCCCTGCGCCTTGAAAATATCAAAGCCGGAATACTCAAAATACGCAAAACAGGCGGTCATGTTCCTTGAAGGCAGATACGGCGAACTGCGGAAAAATTTCAAGCGCTCCATGTCCCTTGCTTCGGCGAAGCTGGAGTATGAAACAGCCGGCTTATACCTGAATCTTTTGAAAGCGTTAGACGAAATATCAGGCCGGATAAAAATAAGCAGGCTGAGCCCCCTGAAGACGCAGGAGCTTATAAAAACGACCCAGGCCGCAACCCGGCTCATGCAGGCGCTGGGACTTAAAACCCCCCCGCTTCACATAGAAGCCTTCGACACCTCCCATATTTCCGGCAAAAATCCGGTCGGCGCGATGGTCTGCTTCAGGAACGGAGAAAGATTTACGGGCCATTACAGGAAATTCCGCATAAAATCCGCCCCGCCTTCGCAGGGCGCGGATGATTTTGCTATGATAAAAGAAATAGTAAAACGCAGGCTTGAAGCGTTAAAAAATTCTCCGCATGCGGTTCCGGACCTGTTCCTCATAGACGGAGGCAAAGGCCAGCTCTCAAGCGCCTCCGAAGCGCTTGAGGAAGCGGGATTTAAAATTCCGGTGGTCTCCCTTGCCAAAAAAGATGAGGAACTATTCGTTTTGGGCGTTTCACGACCGGTTAAACTTGAGGCTTCGGACCCCGCCCTTAAACTGCTTCAGGCGGCGCGCGACGAAGCCCACCGTTTTGCGCTGTCATACCACCGCTATCTGAGAACTAAAAGTCTTCTGGAGGAAAAATGATAAACAAAAGGCTCGTTTCTTTACTGATTTGCGCGGTCCTTTCTTTTTTGCCGGCAGCCGTCTGCCAAGCTCAAAAATCCGATTTAAAACCGCCCGCTGTATTATCTCATACGCTCAGGAACGGGATGCAGGTGCTTATACTGGAAAACCACTCCGCCCCTGTCGTGTCTTTTAACGTATTTTTCAAAACCGGCTCCGTCGACGAACCTAAAGGCAAGACAGGCCTTGCCCACCTTTTTGAGCATATGGCGTTCAAAGGCACAAAAACAATAAATTCCATCAGCTATGGAAAAGAAAAGAAATTCCTGAAAGAAATAGAAAAAACCGCGGACAGCATGATCAAGCTGGAATCTTCGGAAAAAAGCGAAGACATTAAAACGCTGGAAGAACTCCGGAAGAAACTCAATGAGCTCCAATCCAAAGCCGATGAATACACGGCAAAAGACGAATACGAAAAAATCTATAAATATCTCGGCGCGCACAGACTGAATGCGGAAACGTCTAACGATTATACCAACTACACGGTGTCCCTCCCCTCCAACCGGCTTGAAGCGTGGATGATAATAGAGTCCGACAGGTTCCGAAATCCCGTTCTGCGGGAATTCTACAAGGAAAGAAGCGTGGTTCTTGAAGAAAAGCGCATGTATGAAAATTATCCCTCGGAAATACTCAACGAGACGCTTTTTTCGCAGGCCTTCTCCGCGCATCCCTACAGAAACCCTATAATCGGCTGGCTGAGCGATTTAAAACGGCTCACGCGCACCGACGCCGAAAAATTTTTCGCCGATTTTTACACTCCGTCAAACGCCGTAGTAGCGATAGTCGGAGATATCGACGGGAGCAAGACCATCGGGCTCATGGAAAAATATTTCAACAAGATAAAGTCAAAACCCGCTCCCGACAGATTTTACACCGCCGACCCTCCGCAAAAAGGGGAAAGGCGGGCGTATGTGCCGTTTGACGCCCAGCCTGAAATGGCCATAGCCTACCACCGTCCCGCCGTAACCCACCCTGATGCTCCGGCAATAACTTTACTCAGCGGAATACTTTCCACCGGCAGGACCAGCCGGTTTTACAAAAACATCGTGGAAGGCAGACAGCTTGCGGTTTCCATCTATTCTTACGAAGCTACCCCCGGAGAAAGATATCCTCCGCTTTTTGCTATCTATGCCCAGCCCAAAGCTCCGCACACATTAGACGAGCTTGAGCAGGCGGTTTACGGCGAATTGGACAGATTAAAATCAGAGCCTCCGCAGAAATCCGAACTTGATAAAGTGGTAAATCAGATCGAATCACAGCTTGTTCAGCAGCTGGAATCCGCGGAATATACCGCCTCGGCTCTGGCATACAATCAGTCCATATTCGGCGACTGGCAGTATAACTGGAAACTGCTGGAAAAACTCAGGCAGGTAAAACCCGAAGATATATCAAAAGCCGTTGAAAAATATTTTACAAAGGAAAACAGAACGGTAGTGCGCATTGAAACGAAAAAATAAGACGGTAAACGGTAGAAGGGAGATGGGAGACGGAAAAGAAGCGAAGGAAACAAATTGTTATCTGTTTTTGTTTTACCATCTACCTTCTACCATTTACCATCTTCCGGTTGAAAACGCAGTAGAACGCAATAATATACGAATGGAGAACATAATATGAACACTGCAATTAAACTGATTTTTATCTGCGCCATGGCTGTCATGCCCGCGCCGCAGGCAAATGCCAAGGTTCCTAAACTGCCCAAACCGGAGAAACTGGAATTTAATCCGCCCAAAGGCTCAAGAATAAAACTGGACAACGGTTTGATCATATATATGCTTGAGGACCATTCCCTGCCGTCTATCCGGCTTGGAGCGGTGATCCGCGCGGGGTCGATGTACGACCCGAAAGAAAAAATCGGTCTTGCCAGGCTTGCCGGCAAAACCATGCGCTACGGCGGAACCTCAAAATATCCGGCCGACGCCATGAGCGAAATCCTTGAAAATCTCGGCGCGTCGGTCGAGACTTCCATTAATTTTGAGTCGGGTTCGGCTGATATGTTCTGCCTTTCAAGGGATTTTGACAGGGTCTTCGACATATTTGCGGACGTGCTGAAAAATCCCGCTTTTGACAAAGACAAGGTAGACATAAAAAGGCATGAAATGCTCGAGATGATAAACAGAAGAAACGACGACCCGCAGGAAATGGCCTTCAGGGAAGCGACCCGCGCATTCTACGGCGCCGGCCACCCCTACGGCTGGAGACAGGAAAAATCCACCGTGGAAAACATAACAAGGGACGACCTTCCGGCTTTTCACTCAAGATATTACAAGCCCAATGCGGTAATGCTCATAGCCTCCGGCGATTTTAAAAGCGCGGAGATGGAATCAAAAATAAGGGAGAAATTCGCGGACTGGCAGAAACAGCCCCTTGACCTGCCCAATATAGCGCCTGTTTCTCCGCCTAAAGACCGCGCGGTGTACGCCGTTGAAAAAGATATACCCCAGCCGGTGATAATAATAACGCAGAAAGGAATTATGCGCCATGACCCGGGATATTTCAATCTGGAAACAGCCGACACTATTCTGGGCACAGGACTGGATTCAAGGCTCTACAGCGAAATACGCTCAAGAAGAGGCCTTGCCTATTACGCATACAGCGGTTATACCCTTTTGCAGGATTACGGAATGATATACGCCGCATGCGGAACAAATCCGCAGTCGGCGGGACAGGTTATCGAAGAACTGCTCCGCCAGTTTGCCCTGCTCAAAACAGAGCCCGTCGCGCATGAGGAATTGATCAGGGCGAAAGCCGGCATAATAAATTCCTTTGTGTTTAAATTCAAAACCGCGGACAAGACGATAACCGAACGCGCCATGAACGAATATTACGGCTATGCCCCCGATTATCTGGACACTTATCTTGATAAAATACGGGAGGTGACGGAAAACAGCATACTCACCGTCATGAATAAAACGCTTACCCCCGGCTCGGCCATGATATTCGCGGTGGGGAACCACAAAAATTTCGACAAGCCCCTTTCCGCGTTCGGAGAAGTAAAAACCCTGACGCCGGACTAAAATAAAAATCCGCCCAGCAAAGCGGGGCGGATTCCACCCGCAGAATCAGGGTTTGCAGTTCAACCTTCTCCTACCTGTTGTTCAACCCATTGAGGCAGATATTCGTCCTGTTTATCGGCAAATTTGGGACTTTGCCAAATTACCGCATGGGCCATCTCGTGCGCAATTTGGCTTGAATAGACTTCGCCTGAGACCATGATAGTGTTGTCGCCTGGAAGGTAAATCAGGGGCGCAGCCCTGCCGCCGCCGAACAATTCAAGCATCGTCCGGGAAACCGACTTGATTCTTGGCTTAGCCACGGTAGATGGAGCCACTCCCAGCACTCCGCATACCTTTTCCCACAGTATACTGTATTCGGTTTTTGCCGCATCGCTGTTGAATTCAGTCATCTGCCGGCTGTAACAATACTGCCACCCCAGGATAACTGCCGCCGCAATTATTATTGTTTTCTTCATAACTCCCCCCCTTTTTTGCTCCCCTTATTAATATAGCAGACCACGTCCCGCGTACACAGTGCCATATGGCCTATGCCGCCGCAAAAAAAGACCTATTTTGCTTTAGGCCGTACGGGAATGCAGTTCCTGAACCAGTTTTTAAATTTAGCAGAATCAGCCCCCCATGGCTGCGTCCCGCATCCGCGGACAGGCTATTAAACCGCTTTATCCCAACGCGCCCCGCCGGCAGTTAAAAATGACAGCAAGCTCTACGAACTGCCGGCGCTTATTGATGCCGTCAGAACCGGAAACCGCGTTTCGCGGGTAAAAACAATTTTAGGGGAAATGGTTGAAGGAAAATAGAAGAACCGGCTTTACCTGCGCATACGCCGGCTCAAATATGATAGAATCTAGGACGGCAGAAGGGGCAGTTAGCTCAGCGGAAGAGCATTCGCCTCACACCCAGTCCTGAAATTTTGCGGAAGTTTGGCCGGTGTTGTTCCCCGACGAGAAATCCCAAAAACCCCAATTTCCATTTTGCCTGTTTTTGCCCCTGGAGTTGCACCAAAAGTTGCACCACTTTCCAACACGCAAATATCTTGGCTTTCTGTCAGAAATAGTATATCCTTTTCTGACAAACTAAACGCTATGAACTCCGTTCAAAAAAACATTCTTGCCCGTATGCGGAAACTGGGTGCGGGGAAAATCCACATTAGCAAAGATTTTCTCGAGCTCGGCTCCCGAGCGGCGGTTGATCAAGCTTTGGGATGACCTATTTTTGCAGAATTTCTCGGAATGATTCTGGACTGCATGTGGAACCACGTGCCTATCTTTGTTCATAACAATACCTCCATTAAATCTCAAAATTTTCGCAAAGTCTTTCAAACTCAGATTTATCTAAAACGCCCTCACTTGCAGCCATCTTCAAAATAGTTTTTGTGTCCAACAAATTCGCCGTTCCAATGGCGCTAACAACTTCTTTCTTCACCGCTTTTTCATCTGATGCCACAATCCATTTACGATTACACCCGACCGCCATGCAGGCCGATTCCCCGTTGCCAAACCGCTTTCTATACTTGGCATAAAGCTCCATTTCTGCCATGTCGGTAATTTCCAATTCCTTAAGCCATTTTAATTTCAAAGCTTTGCGCAGTCGTACTCGCTGATTTCTGCGGTGAACCTCGCTGTTTACATCTCCTGGCATCCAAAACTCATATTTGTTCAGTTTGGGTAGAATATCGATGCAATTCATGTTCAACAAATTAATGAGCACATTCGCATCTAAAGCCACTGACTGATTTTTTTGTCGCCGATGGACTAGTTTCATATCTTCCCATTCAGTCAGCAGTTTTCTTAACACCCGTCATCTTTTTGAGAACCCGCCTTAACTGCGTAGAATCGACCTCAATCATTACCATTAATTCTTCAAGTCGCTTTAGAGAAATTATGTCTTGGCGGTAAGCATCAATCCCAAGGCAAAAAAACCGAACAGCGAAGTCATGGGACTCAAATTTTCTTTCGGCTGCAGAATCTGCCAACTTAACATTAATAATACGCCGCAACGTATTTGCCTCCTCTTTTTTTGAAAGCAAATCATGGCATTCATCCTTGCTAATAATGCCTAGATTCTGTAGCCGGTATACTACGGCATCCCAGCTTACCCCATAATGATGCTGCAAATGTACCACATCATATAATTGAATCTCAACTGCTTTTGCAGACCTACGCTGTTCCGCTATATGCGGCTTCTCCTTTCCCGCTCCGGCAATGGATAAGTATGTTCTGGTAGACCCGGTTTTCCCTAAACTCTGGAAAAATTCCTCAACACCAGCCTTGGGAAGCAAAAACGCAGCTGCAAAAGCATTGGCGCGGATCTCAACAAGGTCCTTGCCTGCCTGAATATTGCTGACCAAGAAAGCGCGAGATCTATCCACAAGCACATGACAATATTCATGAGCAAGAGTAAAAGCATGCCTAGACGCATGGTGTTTGGGATTGACCAATATTGATAGACCTATTTGATCATCGCCCATGAATATTCCTGAAATATCCTCATCCATGTCGATATCGAGCACTCTAACGCCCTGAATCTCCAGAAGTTCTGCTATGTCTTTAATTGGGCGAGTACCTAATTGAAGCCGCTGTCGCTCGTTTTCAGCAATCTTTTGTCCAAATTCTATCGCTTCCCAGACATTTTTGGGCTCAGGAAGATCATATTTAACTGGATGCTTGAACTTGGAATCCAAACTTAACAGCTTTTCCAACTGCGAATACTCTTTTAGCAACTTAATATGCGTATCAAGCATTGTTTTGCTGATTTTTTGTTTTAATTCCTCCTTAATACGGAAGGAAACTGCAACAGCCACACGATCATGTTCCTTTTCGGAAACAAAAAAATCCCCAACATCTCTGCCATAAAATTTAGCGAGTTTTTCTAGTTGCACGGTATTAATAGTGCGACTGCCGGATTCCACTAGTGCTATGGCAGTTCTGGAAATACCCAATGCGACAGCAGCAGACTCTTGCGTAATCTGCTTGGTTTCCCTGATATGTTTTAACCTTTGCCCCAATTCTTTCGGAGTTAAAGCCATTTAATTTCTCCTAGGTGCAGAACTCTTTTGCTGTCCTATCTTATTGATAGTATACCAGATGGTAACGCAATTGTCAATACTTGACATAAATGTTACAAAATCAGCGAATTGCGGCGGTGATGTTTTGATGTGATTCCACTTATCTAAATCATCCAGCAACCTTTCCCGCGGAACTAATAGTAGTGCTGTCACATAAATCTATAGTTTTTTGTGACAAAAGTTAAGCGCAATATTACCAAAAATACTTATTTTATAAAACTATTTTTGATTTTCACCTTTTGTTTCGTTAATTTACAAGATAGAAGTCCCCCCCCCTTCAAAACCACTCTCGCATGCACAAAACAAGAACTGGCCGCGCCCGGGGACAAGCCGTTGCCGTTCATGAATTGGAAGCCGCGTTTCGCGGGTAAAAATAATTTTAGGGAAAATGATTGAAGAAAAAATAGAAGAAACAGCTTTACCTGCCCCCCCCGCTTCTTGACTAAAACGCCGCCTTATACATAGGGCTCACTGAAAAAAGATTTTTTATTTGAAATCACGTCGGAAAAATGGGAAAATATAGGCATATAACCGCTGTAAAAATGCACGGAAAA
>CAZFMJ010000058.1:0-18176 GCA_964520045.1 uncultured Elusimicrobiales bacterium
TTTTCTTGAAGCCGGGGAAGACGCCCCGTTCCCCGCCTTTTTCGATGGTTTGGTCTTCAGTTTGATCATATTCCCTCCTAAAGATGGTAGACGGTAAAAGGTAAATGGTAGAAGGTAAAATAAATCTTCTTTCCCATTCCCCGTTTGTCATGGGCAGAGCATTATTAGCGTAGGAGGAAGCTCTGCATTTACCGTCTTCCGTTTACCGTCTGCCTTCTCACGTCTTTATCAGGCCTTGTCCGCGGTTTCAGGTTTTTTTACAAGCAGCGCCTTGCGCGACAGCTTGAATTTCCCGGAATTATCCATGTCGATGACTTTAACTTCCACTTCTTCGCCCAGCTTGAGCACATCCTCCACCTTTCTTATCCGCTGCGGCGCCACTTCCGATATATGGAGAAGCCCTTCTCTGCCGGGCAGTACTTCTATGAACGCGCCGAAATCAACTATCGACACCACCCTGCCGGTATAAACTTTTCCCACTTCCACTTCGGCGGTAAAGCATTCCACCATTTTTCTGGCCGCTTCCACTCCGGCGGCATCGGTTCCGGAAATATAAACGGAGCCGTCGTCTTCCACTTCGATATCCGCTCCGGTTTCCTCGATTATCCGTCTTATGTTCTTTCCGCCCGGACCTATAAACGCGCCGATTTTATCCTGCGGCAGCGAAAGTTTGAATATTCTGGGAGCGTAAACCGAGAGATCGGATTTCGGTTTTACTATCGCCTGGTCCATTTGGTCCAGGATATGATTTCTTCCCCTTGCGGCCTGAGCGATGGCTTCCCTGATTATCGAAAGATTTACTCCCTGGATTTTGACGTCCATCTGGAATGCCGTGATGCCGTTTCGGGTTCCGGCCAGCTTAAAATCCATATCGCCGAGATGATCTTCCAATCCGATTATATCCGAAATAACCGCATGCCGGGTTCCGTCCGTTATAAGCCCCATGGCTATTCCGGCGCAGGCGGCTTTCATTGGAACTCCGGCGTCAAACAGAGCGAGAGAGCCGCCGCATACCGAAGCCATTGAAGAAGAGCCGTTGGATTCGAGGATGTCCGATACTATCCTTATCGTGTAGGGGAAACTGTCGTCGGGAGGTATTAAGTCGCGCAGAGCCCTCTTAGCCAGAGCGCCGTGGCCTATTTCCCGTCTGCCCGGAGATCTTTCCGGTTTAACTTCGCCCGTCGCAAATCCCGGAAAATTATAGTGAAGCAGAAATCTTTCGCGGAATTTGCCTTCAAGTTCGTCCATTATCTGCATATCCTGAGGCGTTCCCAGAGTGCAGGTTACCATGGCCTGGGTTTGTCCGCGCGTGAAAAGACCCGAGCCGTGCGTTCGGGGCAATAAACCTATCTGGCACGAGATCGGCCGTATTTCATCGCATTTCCTGCCGTCTACCCGCCGCGATTCGTTAAGCACCAGCGCCCTGCTTTCCGAATAGAGTATTTCGTCGATAATTATTTTTATCAACGGCTCCGATTCTGGAAATTTTTCCGCCAAAGAGGCCGCGGTTTTAACCTTAAGGTCGGTTACGGCGGCTGAAAGCTTGTCTTTGGAAGGGAAAGTCCTCAGAAGAGAGGATATCCCGGGCCTGGCGGTCCCTTCCACGGTTTTTCTCAGCTCTTCGGGTATCCGTTCGGGGATCACGGCGAATTTGGGCTTGCCTGTTTTCTCCTTAAGGGCAAGCTGAATGCGGCAGAGTTTGTCGATCTCCGTTTTTGCCGCTTCCATCGCCGAAAGCAGGATTTCATCCTGCACTTCCTTGCCTCCGCCTTCCACCATCGTTATGCCGTTTAATGTTCCGGCCACAATGAGGTCGAGCGGGCTGGCCTCCCGTTCCTTAAATGTGGGGTTGATTATAAATTTGCCTTCGGCGGACATGCCCACCCGCACTCCGGCCACAGGGCCGTCGAAGGGTATGGAGGATATCATCAAAGCCGCCGAACTTCCGAGTATTCCCAATATATCGGCGTCGTTCTCCAGATCGCACGACAATACCAGCGAAACTATCTGGATCTCGGTGTTGAAACCTTCGGGAAATAAGGGACGTATGGCTCTGTCCGACAGCCGCGACGCGAGTATTTCCTTTTCCCTCGGTCTTCCTTCCCTTTTGAAAAAGCCGCCCGGTATTTTGCCCGCGGCGTATGTTCTTTCCTTATAATGCGCGCTTAAAGGAACAAAATCGGGGATCCCGGGTTTCTGCGCGTTTGCGCAAACCACGGTGGACAGCAGAACAGTATCTCCCATTTTAACAAGAACCGCGCCGTCGGCCTGCTTGGCGAGATTCCCGGTTTCTATCGATATTGATTTGGCTCCGGCCGTTTCTTGGACGGATATAATTTCAGGTTTTGTCATTTTTTATTTCCTCAGATCCAGCTGTTTAAGTATTTGTTTATACTCGGCCGGATTGCGCCGGTTGAGGTAGGTCAGCAGTTTTTTGCGTTTTTCCACCAGTTTTGTGAGCCCCAGCTGCGAGGAATGATCTTTGGAGTGGGAGGTGAAATGCTTGGAAATGTGTTTTATGCGCTCTGTCAGCAGCGCTATCTGCACGGAAGAATTGCCGTCGTCGTTCTGCCTGGTCTTGAACTTGCCTACTATTTCTTCTTTTTTTTGTTTTGTAAGTGCCATTTTTTTCTCTCTCTGTTTTGATTTATATATTCTATATGGAGGTATTCTACCATTTTTTGCGCGTTATTTCATTATTTTATCACGAGCCTCAGCGTTTTGCCTGCGCCGAAACTTCTTTGAACGCCGTTTTGGATATTTCCGCTATGCCGGATTCAAGGAGCTTAATATCGCGTCCGCGCGACATTACGCAGAGCAGATAAGGATTGCCCGGAAAGTAAATAATTCCGCAGTCATGAAGCTGCTTCACATCTCCGATCGTTCTTTCGCCGAATTTATGCGCCAGCTGTAAGTCCGCCGGCAGATGCGCGGTAAGGCCTTTTGCGAATTTTGTTCTTGTCAGAAGGCCGAGCGCTTTTTCCGAGTAATCTTTCGACAGATAGGAAGCGTTGTAGAGTATGCGGAACAGGGAGCCGTATTTTTTTACCGACATTATGTCGTCGATCATCGAGCCGGCGTTAAGTTCTATGTCCAGCTTTTTAAAGATATCCAAAAATCTGGCCTCTCCGAGATAATTCAAAAGTACTATGTCGGCTTCGTTATCCGAGTAAATGATCATCTGTTCTATAAGCTCGTCGATCGTGTAAATTCCGCCGGTTTTAAGTTTTTTTCCGGCGGGTATCGTCTGGTTCGGCATCGGCAGCGCCGTGCCGCCGAATTGTATCTGACGGCGCAGCACGTCCGGTTCCGTTTCCGCCCATTTATAATACGCCATCATAACCCCTACTTTAAGCAGGCTGGCGGGCGCGAATCTGCGGGTTTCGTTAATTCCGAACCACGGGCCGTTGTTAAGGTCCCTGAAATAAACGGAGGCTTCCGATAAATTTTTCTTTTGAATCTGCGCGTTAACGACTTCCCCTATTCTTGTTTTAAAAGGGATCAATTCCTTAAGCTGGCGTCCGCTGGCCGTCTCGCATTCAAGCAAAGGGTTGATATATTTATATCCCCCCGCTCTGATTGAGAACGAAGTCATCTCCGGATTTTCACGGTCCTTCCACAGTCGGCCGGCAGGCCATCCTAAAATGAAACCCGCCGCAAATAATGCCGCGGCGTAAAGCATGTTTTTGGGATTTTTCATGTGTTTAGTAATCTTCTCCTTAGTAATTCGAGCGCGAAACATGCGGCGCGCGCTTTTATCACCGAACGGTGTCCGGAGAATATCTTATGTCCGCATATCGTTTCGCGTCCTTTCACTGATACCGCGGCGAAAACCGTGCCCGCCGGTTTTTGAGGACTTCCCCCGGACGGGCCGGCTATGCCCGTTATGGCAAGGGCGCAGTCTGTTTTAAATAACTTTCTGGCTCCGGCGGCCATTTCTTCGGCGCATTTTTCGGAAACCGCCCCGTATCCGCGCAGGGTGCCGGAGCGCACTTTAAGGAGTTTTTTCTTTATTCTGTCCGCATAGGCGACCGCGGTCCCGGTGAAATACTTCGAGCTTCCCGGCGTTTCGGTGAGCCTGTGGGAAATGAGCCCTCCCGTGCATGATTCCGCCGCGGAAAGCGTCCAGCCTCTTGCTAAAAGCAGTTTGCCTATCGCCGACTCCAGCGACTCATGCCGTCCGCCGTATATTTTTCCTCCTAAAATTTTCACGCATTCCGCCCTGATCTTCCTTATCTTGTCCGCGCACTCCGCTTTGCCGGCGGCCTCGGCCGTGGCGTAAAAATTTACAAGCCCTTCTCCGGCAAGTATGGTAAATTCAAAGCCGCTGCCGCTTTCAATGACCGGTTTTAACGCTTCTTCAACGGCCGACTCCGGCATGTCGGCTATTTTGATCACGGCCGTGCTCCGGCAAAGTTTCAGCCGGAAGAATTTTTTTAACTCATGAGCGGCATAGTTGTCGAACATCCGGTCCCATTCGTTTAACGGACCCGGAAGAAGAATTATGAGTTTGTTGTTTTTTGCCAATCTTATGATCTGGCCGGGAGCCGAACCGGCGCGGTTTCTGACGGCCTCGCCTCCCCTTATAAGCATCGCCTGTTTTTTCTGCATGCCGCGCATGGGGCAGGAATGCCTTTTAAATTTTTTCTCAATGTTTTTCAGCAGGAGCCGCGAGATCTTTAGTCCCCGTTTTAGGGCCAGAGCCGCGCCTTCTCTTGTCTTGTCGTCAAAGGTAGGCCCCAGCCCTCCGCAGAGTATTACGGCGTCGGCTTTTTTCAGGGATTGCCGTATGGCCTGCGCTATTGAGCGTTCGTCGTCGCGCACCGAATGTTCCTGTTCAAGCCTGAATCCTATTTTTTTAAGTTTTTCGGCGAAAATAGGCGTGTACTCATTGGCCTTTCCCGAAAGAAGCTCCGTGCCGACGCATATCAATTCCGCCTTTCTTGGATTTATTTGCATGATTTTAAATGACGGTAGATGGTAGAAGGTAGATGGGAGACGGTAAAACAAAAACAGATAGAAATTTTATTCTCTCTTCCCGCTTTTCTTTTCATATACCGTTTTCCTTCTGCTTTCTTATTTCCCGTCTCTTCATTTCCGGCGGCAGTTCAGTATTTTTTTCTTAATTACTTCTTTTTTACCGTCCACCGTCTACCGTCTACCGTTTCCCATCTACCCTCTTTATAAATTGCATGCCTGTCGGATAATTTGATATTCTATAATATTATATACCCATTATATAACCGCGGCCGCTGATATGTCTTACCGGCGGCTGCGCGGCTCATGCTATTTCAACGCAACCCTAAAGGAGAATACCTATGCCTTCAGCAATGGTTATAAAGAATAATGTTAAAGCCGGAAAATCCGTTAAGCCGAAAAAAGGCCTGCGCAAATGCATGTATTTCTTCGGAGGCGGAAAGGCGGAAGGAAATGAGTCGATGAAAAACCTTCTCGGCGGAAAAGGGGCCAATCTGGCCGAAATGGCGGGCCATCCGGCATTGCGTCTTCCCGTGCCCCCGGGATTTACCATAACCACTGAGGTATGCTCGTATTATTGGGAAAACAAAAAAACTTATCCCAAACAACTGCCCGGCGGAGTCGCGGAATATATGAAAAGGATAGAAAATCTCACGGGCAAGAAATTTGGGGATGAAAAAAATCCTTTGCTCGTGTCCGTGCGTTCCGGCGCCAGAAAATCGATGCCCGGAATGATGGAAACTATTTTAAACGTGGGTTTGACCGAAAAAACAATACCGGCCGTTATCGCCCTCACCGGCTCGGAGCGTTTCGCCTATGATTCTTACAGGCGGCTTATCATGATGTACGCCGATGTCGTCATGGAAAAGGCTGAAGGCATCAATCCCGCGGAGGATATGGGGATACGGAAGCAGTTCGAGGGGATAATGAATGCCGCAAAACGGAAGAAAGGCGTAAAAGACGATACCGAGCTGGATGCGCGCGATTTAAAGGAGCTTTGCCGGAAGTTCAAGGAAAAGATCGAGCAGGTTTTAGGCAAGCCCTTCCCTGATGAGCCCGCGCGGCAGCTGTGGGGAGCCATAGGGGCAGTTTTCGCTTCATGGAACGGCAAGCGCGCCGTGTCTTACCGCAGGATCGAGGGCATTCCCGGAGAATGGGGCACCGCCGTAAACGTGCAGACTATGGTTTTCGGGAATCTGGGCAATGATTCCGCCACGGGCGTGGGGTTTACCAGAAACCCCGGCACCGGAGAGAACCGTTTCTACGGAGAATATCTTGTGAACGCGCAGGGAGAAGACGTCGTGGCCGGAATAAGAACGCCCGCTCCCATAAATGAATACAGCAGGAGCGAGCAGTCCATGGGGCTCAAAAGCCTTGAGCAGCTGATGCCGGAAGTATATAAAGAGCTGGACAATATACGCCGCCGGCTGGAAAAACATTACAGGGATATGCTGGATATCGAATTCACGATTGAAAAAGGGCTGCTTTACATGCTTCAGTGCCGGGTGGGCAAAAGGAATGGTCCTTCCGCGGTGAAAATAGCGCTGGATATGCGCAGGGAAAAGCTTATTACCGCGCAGGAGGCCGTTATGCGGGTAACTCCTTCCCAGCTTGACGAGCTTCTGCATCCCATAGTGGATCCTAAAGCCGAGGCTTTGCAGAAACCCGTCGCAAAAGGGCTTCCCGCCGGTCCGGGCGGAGCAAAAGGAATGATCGTATTTACGGCGGCTGACGCCGTAGAGTGGGCAAAAAACGGCAAGACTGTGATACTGGTAAGAGAAGAAACCAATCCGGAGGATGTGGAAGGCATGCGCGCGGCTAAAGCGATACTTACCGCGCGGGGAGGCATGACGTCCCACGCCGCTTTGGTCGCAAGAGGCTGGGGAAAATGCTGCGTGGTGGGATGCGCCGGCCTGAATATAGATCTTGCCCGCAGGGAAATATCGGCCGGCAATGAAATTTTAAAGGAAGGCGACTGGATTACGCTTAACGGCTCAAGGGGTTTGGTTTATAAGGGCCAGCTTGCCATGCTGGACGCCAGCGAAAGCAATAAGATGCTTGATGATTTTCTTAAGCTGTGCAATTCGGTCAGGAGCCTGAAAGTGAGGGCAAATGCGGATACGCCGGAAGACGCCGCCCGCGCCAGAAATTTCGGAGCGGAAGGAATAGGGCTTTTCCGCATCGAGCATATGTTTTACGGGAAGAATTCCGAAGAGCCTTTGTTTAAGCTTCGCAGAATGATAGTTTCGAAAACAATTGAAGAAAGACGGGCGGCGCTTGACGCGTTGTTTCCGCATGTGAAGGCGGATATAAAAGCAACGCTTAAGGCTATGAGCGGTTTGCCGGTGACTATCCGGCTTATAGATCCGCCTCTCCATGAATTCGTTCCTCATGACCGAAGTCAGCTCGCCGAACTTGCCAAAAGCCTCGCGATAAGTCTGGAGGAGCTTGAAAAAAGAGCCTCAAGCCTGCGTGAAAGCAATCCGATGATGGGACACCGCGGAGTAAGGCTCGGCATAACATATCCGGAAATAACCCAGATGCAGGCGAGGGCTGTTTTTGAAGCCGCGGCGGAGCTTATAAGGGAAGGAATCAAGACCCTGCCGGAAATAATGGTGCCCGTAGTCTGCGCCGAGACGGAGCTTTCAAATCAATTCGCTATAGTCTCCGAGGTTTATAAACAGGTGCTGAAACAAACGGGGTTAAAATCAATACCGCATCTTGTCGGCACCATGATCGAAATCCCCAGAGCATGTCTGATCTCGGACCGCATCGCCGAATCGGCTGAATTTTTTTCATTCGGGACCAACGACCTGACGCAGATGGGATTCGGTTTTTCCCGCGATGATACGGCGGCGTTCATGGCCGATTATCTGGATAAACGCATACTGCCCGCCGATCCTTTTCAGACGATAGATCAAGCCGGCATCGGCGAGCTTATACGCATATCCGTTAAACGCGGCAGAAAGATCAAAAAGGATCTTAAGATCGGAATCTGCGGAGAGCATGGCGGAGATCCCGCCAGCGTTGAGTTCTGCCACAGGGAAGGATTCAGCTATGTTTCCTGTTCCCCCTTCAGGGTGCCTATCGCAATTCTTGCGGCGGCCCAATCGGCGGTAAAAAGGAAATAGAGTGTTTAAGCCCAGCGCGTTTCCAGTGGTGATTTCTTCGCCGTCCGGAGGAGGGAAATCCACAGTGTGCCGTCTTCTTGTTAAAAAAGACCGGCGCATCAGATTCTGCGTTACATATACGACCCGCGCTCCCAGACGGGGAGAAAAAAACAGCCGCGATTATCATTTCATAAGCAGGAAAGAATTCGTTTCGGCCATAAAAAAGGGGATGTTCCTTGAATGGGCTCAGGTTCACGGAAATCTTTACGGAACATCTCTCAGGTTCGCGGAGCGAACGGTTAAAGCGGGGAATAATCCCCTTATGGCGATAGACGTTCAGGGCGCGGCCGCGGTTAAGCGGCTTTTCCCCGGCAGTCTGTCTATTTTTCTGCTTCCGCCGGATTGGAAAGATTTGCGGTTACGGCTTTTAAAACGCAGGGAGAGTCCGGAAAATATACGTCTGCGTCTTGAAACCGCGAAGAAAGAGCTTAAATGCATGGGGCAGTATGATTACGTGGTGATAAACGACAAAGTTGAGCGGGCGGTTTCGTCGGTTCTTGCCATAATTTCCGCGGAGCGGCTGAAAACCGGCCGCATGCTTTTATATCTGAAAAAGCATTGGAAAATTAAAAATCAATAACCGGGAGGCTTTATAATATGACTTCGGGAACAAAAGAAGCTGATATTGCTAAAGACGCCAAGAACCTTGAAAAAATGATGGTGGACTGCGAAACCGGAAAATATGATATTGTTTTAATGGCCTCCCTTTGGTCAAAGCATCTCAAGCAGAAGGAAGAATACAGGGATATGCCTACCGCGGAGATCATTGATACGGCGCTTAGGCAGGTCCTTGCCGGCAAGGTATCATGGGATGATATAAAAGCCAGCGCTAAAGAAGAGCGCGACAGAAAATTGGCCGAAAAGGACAAGAAAGGTAAAAAGAGAGCAGATAGTAGATAGCATATAGCAAACGGTGGGACAGCTGGACTGCCAGGCGGCTGGGCAACTGGGTAACATACTGTGATATGAGCAATTCTGCAAAACATAAGCTTGCGCGGCTTGTAAGCGAATTAACAAGTTACACCGCTTGTCTGCATGAAGATGAAACAATTATGAGCGCAGACGAGTCTATAGGGAAATTCCATGACTCGCAGTCCCGCGAAGGCGGGGCAGACGAGTCTATAGGGAAATTCCATGACTCGCAGTCCCGCGAAGGCGGGGCGGATTCCCCAGCTTCAAAAGGAAAGAATGGGACTGCCCCGAGACTTCGCTCGGGCCTCGGAGAGGTGCCCTCCGGGACTGCCCCGAGACTTCGCTCGGGACTTCCCCAAGGCTCTGCTCGGGCCTCGGAGAGGTGCCCTTCGGGACCGCCCTCCGGGACTGCCCCGCGTAGCGGCGCAGGAGCGCCGGCATCTTTGCCTTCCCGTGATATTTCCCCCGAACTTAAAAAGCTTGAAAAAGAGGTTTCCTCCTGTAAGAAATGCTCCCTATCCCGTTCCCGCATAAAGACCGTATTCGGAGTGGGAAATCCCAACGCGGAGGTAATATTTATCGGAGAAGGTCCGGGGTATGATGAAGACCGCATCGGCGAACCGTTTGTGGGCAGAGCCGGCAAGCTTTTGGATAAAATACTGAATTCCATAGAGCTTTCCCGTGAAAAAGTTTATATCGCGAATATCGTCAAGTGTCATCCTATGGCCGATCCTTCGGCTCCTGATTCGCGGGGCAATGACAGGCCGCCGACTCCAGAAGAGATATCTGCCTGCAGATCTTATCTTGACAGGCAGATAGCTTTGGTCTCGCCGCGCTGTGTCGTGGCGCTGGGGTCCGTCGCCGCCAAAGTTCTTTTGAACGTGTCCAGCACCATAGGCAGTCTGCGGGGAAAATGGCATGAATATTCTTTTGACGCGTCCGGCGGACCGGCTAAGACCGTAAAACTGCTGGCTGTTTATCATCCGTCGGCGCTTTTGCGCAATCCTTCTCTCAAGCAGGCGGCCTGGCATGATTTTAAAATGCTTCGCAGTTTTTTACAGGCGGGAGCGGAAAAATGAGAAACAAGCTTAAGGATATAATTAAATCTTCGCAAAAGGCTTTCGCCGACGGAAAAAAGCATGTCAAAAGGCCGTTTAACTATTTCGGCACTTTTATCAAGGATCCAGGTGTCGCCGCCATACATCCCAGTTCGTCTTTTCTTGTGGGCAGGGTATTGCGGGCGATGGATATGAAAAAAACGCGCAGAATAATCGAATTCGGCGCGGCTGAAGGCGTGATGACGCGCAAAATGCTTAAGCATCTCAAGCCGGAAGGTTTTCTGTTCGCCATAGAAAAAAACAAGCATTTTTTTAATTCGCTTGACGGCATAAATGATCCGCGTTTTAAGGCCGTGTGCGCCGATATTAAGGATTTCAGGCAGATAATGAACGATTACGGGATCGGGAACGTGGACTGCATCGTATCCGGAGTGCCTTTCAGTTTTTTTAGTCCTGAGGAACGCCAAAATCTTATTGCCGACGTATATTCCGCGCTGTCCGTGAACGGCCGGTTTGTGGCTTATCAATGCACCACGCATCTTATCCCGATAATAAAAAAACGTTTCCCTAAAACGCATATTGAATTGGAAATAAGGAATATACCCCCCCATTTCGTCCTGACAGGCATAAAATGATCGCCGAGGTCGCTTTTCCGATTCCCCTTCACCAGACCTTTTCATATTACATTCCTCCGGCTATGCAGGCGGTTGTTTCGCCGGGAATGCGCGTAAAAGCTTCCTTCGGTCCGCGCCAGCTTACGGGGGTGGTGGTTAAAGTCCGGTGGAAACTTGAATCCGACGCGCAAAGAAAGATTAAAAATCTGCATTCCGTCGTGGATTCTTCTCCCTTTTACAACCGGGAGCTTATGGAGCTTTCGGAATGGATGAGCCGTAAATGGGGCTCCCCTATAGGAGAGGTGATTTCCGCGTTTTTCCCCCCGGCGTTGTCCTCCGGGCGTATTTTTTCTCCCGATGTTTCTTCGGATTCCGCCGGCGGTTTTGCGCCGGCAGAGGAAAAATTAAATAGTTCCAGTATAGCCGGACTGCCGGTTGTTCTTACTCCGGGGCAGGAAGAAGCGGTAGCTGAAGTAAAATCTATTATCCACTCCGGGGAATGCGGCTCCGTTCTGGTGTTCGGGGCTTCCGCCACCGGCAAAACCGAAATCTATATCCGCGCGATTAAAGAGGCTGTCGCCTGTTCGCGGCAGGCTCTTTTTCTTCTTCCTGATATAGCGATTATTGAACAGTTTTTGCGGGAAATTTTAATGAATTTCAGCGGGGATATAGTCGCGGTATGGCACAGCCGCATAGGCATGGCCGGGCGGATGAAGCTTTGGCCGGAAATAGCTTCGGGGCGCAAACGGATAATATTGGGAGTAAGATCGGCCTGCATGCTTGCGTTCAAGGATCTGGCCCTGGCGGTTGTGGACGAAGAACAGGATGAATCTTATAAGCAGGAAGATTCCATCCCCCACTATCATGCGCGGGACGTGGTTTTATGGAGGGCTCAAAGGCATAACTGCGCGGTAATATTAGGCAGCGCGGCTCCGTCGCTTGAAACATATCACGGCGCGATTAACGGAAGGCACAAGCTTTTAAGACTGCCGGAAAAGGTGTCGCAGATTAAAGATTCCGCTGAAATTGTGGTGGTTGACAGGAAAAAATATCCCGGCTGCGTGTTTTCACCGGTAATGGCCGAAAAGCTTAAAAAGGCGGTGGAAAATAAGGGGCAGGCGATCGTTATCATGAACAGGCGCGGTTATGCCGGCCCGCTTGTATGTCTCAGCTGCGGCTGGACCGCCGTCTGCCCGGACTGCGAATCGGCGCTGATCGTTCATAACGAAGTTTCCGCCGGCGATCTGCTCCTCTGCCACCGCTGTTCCCAAAAATTTCCGCTGGTTCCGGCCTGTCCGTCGTGCAATAACCGCATATTCAGGCGGTCAAGCGGAGGCACGCAGAAGGCCGAGCATGAGATCCGCGTTCTTATGCAGGATTGTAAAATAATCCGGCTTGACGGCGACAGTTCGAGAAAAGTTTCAGGAGAAGGCAGGGCCGCGTATAAAAAATTTTCTTCCCTTGAGGCGCAGGTGCTTATCGGCACCCGTTTCGTTTCCCGCGGATATCATTTTCCTAATGTCACATTCGCGGGCGTGGTGGACGCCGACACTGAAATGAGGTCCTTTGATTTCAGGGGAGCCGAAAAGACTTTTCAAATGATTTCGCAGGCGGCCGGCAGGGTCGCAAGAGCGCACCGGCCCGGCGAGGTCGTCGTGCAGACTTATTTCCCGGAAAACGAGGTGTTTTCGTGCCTGCGCGAAGGCGGCTACGAAGCTTTTGCGGAGCGGGAGCTTGCCATGCGCCGTAAATTCGGATATCCCCCGTTCGGCAGTCTTTTAAGATGCGTAGTGTCCGCCAAAAAGGAGTCCGGCGCGAGACAGGCGGCGGATGAAATATCAGCCGGTCTTTCTGAGGCCAAAGAGACCATGGGCTTAACCCCCCCGGGAAATTTCAGCATCCTGGGACCAGTTCCCTGTCCCTTAAAAAAAATCAGCGGCAGCTACAGATATCACTTTCTTGTAAAATCCGCTTCTGAAAATAACATTATTCTTTGCGCTCAGCGTCTGCGTAAATCGGATATCGCGAAAACCGCGAAAATAAGAGTCTTTATAGACCCCTTCAATTTTAGATAAAATATACTCACCACAGAGGCACGGAGAGCACGGAGTTTAACATCTGAGTAAATAGGTAAATATGTGGTTTTGCAAAATTATCTCCGTGTTTCTCCGTCCGAACCTTCCGTAAAGGGAGTGAGTTTGGACCGTCACATTCTCAAAGCCTTTGAGGAGGGAAGGTTACCATCCCTCCGCTGTCCTCTTGCTGCTGGGTAGTTGCCGGGTAACTGGGAGGCTGGGTAGCTGGCTGCATACAGAAACGACATTGGTAATTTAAAATTATTATGGATAATAAAACAGAGAAAATTCAGGCGGAGATTAAAAAGGGAATAATCGATCTGGTAAGCGAAGAAGATCTGCTTAAAAAATTTTCTTCCCAGCGCAAACTCAGGATAAAATTGGGCGTAGATCCGACAAGTCCCGACCTGCATCTGGGGCATATGGTGGTTCTGAGTAAATTGCGGGCGTTCCAGGATCTGGGGCATACCGGCGTTCTTATAATAGGCGATTTCACCGCGGGAATAGGCGATCCTTCAGGCAGGGACGCCACGCGGCCCGTTTTGAACGCCGAATCCATAAAGAAGAATACGCAGACGTACAAAGAGCAGGCTTTCAGTATTTTGGATCCTTTAAAAACCGAGATAAGGTTTAACAGCGAATGGCTGTTCCCGTTCGTGGAAAGCAAAGACGGCGCAATGCCGGCTATGTTTTCGGCGCTGTCGCGCATAACTTTGTCCCGTCTTCTTGAACGAGAGGATTTTAAAAGCCGTTTGAAGGAAGGCAATCCCATAACCCTGCTTGAGTTGATCTATCCTATTCTGCAGGGCTATGATTCGGTCGCGGTAAACGCGGATGTCGAGCTTGGCGGAGCCGACCAGATATTCAACCTTCTCATGGGCAGGGACGTGCAGAAGGATTACGGGCAGGAGCCGCAGGTGGTCATTACGGTGCCTTTATTGGTGGGCACCGACGGCGTCCGCAAGATGTCCAAGTCGTACGGGAATTACATAGCGTTCCGAGACAGCGCCCGCGATATGTTCGGCAAGATAATGTCTCTGCCGGACGAGGTCATGCTTAAATACTACGAACTGCTGACCTGCGAAGAAGCCGGTTCGGTAAAAGCTATGCATCCTATGGATGCAAAAAAGCGGTTAGCATGGATCCTTGTTTCCCGGTTCCATTGCGATTCCAGCGCTGAAACCGAAAAAAATCATTTTGAAAATGTTTTTTGCAAAAAGCAGATTCCCGACGATATGCCTGTTTTCCGCATGGAAAAAGACACCAGGCTTTCGTATATTCTGGTTTCGGCCGGACTTGTTCCCAGTATGAATGAGGCGAGACGGCTTATACGGCAGGAAGCCGTAAGGCTTGACGGCGTTAAAATTACGGAAGATAAGCCTATAGCCGTAAGCAAAGACACCGTGCTTCAGGTCGGCCGCAGAATTTTTTGCAAATTGGTGTATGCGGGGAAGACGGCTGGACAGCTATAAGGCAAGTGAGTGAGCAAGAAAGTAATCAGTGAGTAAGGAAACAGCGGGGCGATTGGTTACAGGGTTAGCTGGCAACTGGGTTCTGGGTATCTGGGCTGCTGGGGAACTGGGAACTTGTTCAGACGGCTGGACAGCGAGACAGCGGGACGGCTAACTGGAAAAGAGAAGACGGGAAACAGAAAAGAAGGTTTGTTTTACCGTCCGCCTTCTTTTTGGTTTGTTCTTCCGTCTACCGTTTACCATTTACCGTTTCCCCTCTTAATAATGCGTTTATTTATCGCCGCGCCGGTATCGGAAGATTTTAAAAATAAAGCCTGCGAAGTGCAGTCCCTGCTGAAAAGCGCCGGCGCGGACGTCAAATGGGTTTCTTCCGGGAATATGCACTTTACGCTTCAATTCCTGGGCGATACGCAAGAGAGCAGTATCAATGATATAAAGCGGGCTCTGCAGGCTGTTAAATCTTTTCCCGCGTTTGATGTTTCATTGTCCGGCGCCGGGGCGTTCGAGTCTGTAGAAACCCCCAAAGTTTTATGGCTGGGGTTATCACGCGGAGCTCAAGATTTGCAAAAATTGGCGGAAGTCGTAAGCGGAGAGCTTTCCAAAACGGGGCTGGTTTTTCAAAAAAAGCTGTTTTCCCCCCACCTTACGCTTGGCAGGACAAGGAGCCCGCGCAATATCGCCGGTCTGGCGGAGAAATTGAAAGAAATTCCGGATTTTAGTACAGTTTCAATGCGGATAAGCTCGGTGGACCTCGTTGAAAGTATTTTAAGGCCCGAAGGGCCTTTGTATAAAACCCTATTTTCCGTCAAATTAAAATAGAAAATAGAGAAAATAGGGACAGATACCATTTTAATGAAAAAAATTTTTATTGGTTTGACCGCTTTTTGTCTGTTCGCGGCATGGTATTTTCTGGCGCAGGGCAAGCCGGTAACCGTAGACATTCCCGAAGGTAAAACCGCTTTTCAGGTTGCGCAGATCCTTAAGCAGGAGGGCGTGATAAGAAGCGCTTTGTGGTTTAAGGTCGTGCTTAAATTGACGGGCACCGGCAAAAAAATAAAGCCCGGCGAATATAAAATGCGGCGCAATACCTCCGCGGAAGCGGCTTTATTGCAGCTGGTCAGGGGCGGCGGTAAAAATTACGTTAAAATAGTAATACCCGAAGGCTGGAGAGTGGAGCAGATAGCCGAGCGGCTTGAGGCGCAGGAAATTACGGGGCAAAAACCGTTTTTGGAGATAGCGAAAAAAAACAAGTTTGAAGGCTATCTTTTTCCCACGACATATTTTCTTGAGCGCGGGATGGAAGCCGGTAAGGTGATAAGCATGATGCGGGCCGAATTTGAAAAGACAATAAGGCCTGTTTTTAAGGACAAGCCGCCGTATTTGTCGGAAAATCAGGCCATGGTCATAGCTTCCATAGTTGAGCGGGAGGCTGTGGTAACTACCGAAAAGCCGCTTATAGCCGCGGTTTATTTAAACCGCATGAGGCGGGGCATGGCGCTTGAAGCGGATCCGACGGTGCAGTACGCTTTGGGGTATTGGAAAAAGGGCATAACGCTTAAAGATTTAAAGATCAAATCGCCCTATAACACTTACAGAAATTCCACTCTTCCGCCCGGGCCCATATGCAATCCCGGATATGACGCCGTTCATGCGGTTATGCATCCGGCTAAAATAGATTCTTTGTATTTTGTGGCCGACCGAAAAGGCCAGCATATCTTTAATGTGACTTTTAAACAGCACATACAAGCCAGACGCATGGTGGAAAAAATCAAGCAATAATTCAGCCGTGAGAGCGCTGATTCGCCTGCGCTTATCGGGCATGCCCTGAGTTTCTTTTGAAAGCAGGAGGAAAATCCGATGTCAAATCCCGAAATAGTTCCTATTCAGGAAACCGCCGTATCGGACACGCTTGAACAGAGGTATAAGGGCATATTGGGCGCCATGGGCAAAACGGACGCCAATACGCTTACGAACGGTCTGGTCATGCTGATACTGGAATTTGCGGTGCGCGAATCGGCAAGCGACGTGCATTTGGATCCGCAAAGGGATGTGGTGCGTCTGCGTTACAGGGTTGACGGGATCCTCAAGGACTATCTGACGTTTTCAAAAAAGGATTTTTCCGTAATAGCCCAGATGCGCGTTATGGCCGATTTTCCGCCGCATGCCTCCAAGGCCTATACCGCGGAGGACGGCAGTTTTGAGGTCGTTGTGGGCGGACACGGCGTCCGTTTCCGGGTTTCCTCCTTCCCCTCCGTTTACGGCGACAAGCTTGCCCTCAGAATTCTTTACATGGGCGCCAACACGCTGAGTCTGGAACATCTGGGATTCGCCCCCGACGTTCTGAGTCAGCTGAAGTCCGCTATCAAGTCCCCCAACGGCATTTTCTACGTGTGCGGAGTTACCGGCGGCGGCAAAACAACCACGCTGTGCAGGATATTAAAGATGCTGACCAGGCCGCAAATAAATATCATGACGCTGGAAGACCCCGTGGAATATATTCTGCCGGGGGTCACGCAGGCAAAGATCAATATCGGCACTAACTTTAATTTTCCGGACGGTCTGAGGTCTCTGCTGAGGCAGGACCCGAATATTATTATGTTGGGAGAGGTCAGGGACCTTGAAACCGCGGAGATTGCCACGCGGGCGTCCCTCACCGGGCATCTTATCTTTACCACTATACATACCGTAAGCGCTGTCGGAGTTATCGCCCGGCTTGTGGATATGGGAATAGATCCCTATCTGGTCTCCAACTCCACTATCGGAGCTTTGTCCCAGTGTCTGGTCAGGAGGATATGTACGGAGTGCGCCAAGCCCTCGGTTCCCAATCTTCAGGCTATAAGCAAACTGCTGGAAGTTTTGGATGCCGATACGTCCGCTATCGTCAGAACCATTCTTACCGCTCCTGAAGGCAGATTTGTCAAGCCTGTGGGCTGTCCGGCCTGCGCCGGCACCGGTTATAAGGGGCGGATAGGCCTTTTTGAGCTTCTTCTGCTTAACAACGACCTTAGGGCTCTCATCGACGCCAAGGCCGGCAAAGCCGATATCTACAGGGTGGCCATAAAGCGCGGAATGAGAACTCTGCTTATGGACGGCGTCGCCAAAGCTCACGCCGGTTTGACCACGCTTGAAGAGGTCCTGTGCGCCGTAGCGGAATAGCGCCCGCATTTTTCCATATTATTCGGGTTTATGGGCGGTCTGTCGGAAAAAAATCACGGAGGATAAAATGAAAATAAACAAGAAAATTGAAGACGCTATAAATAAGCAGGTCAACGCCGAGATCTATTCGGCATACCTTTATCTCGGCATGTCGGCGCGCTGTACGGAAATGAACCTGAAAGGCATGGCCAACTGGCTTTATGTGCAGGCGCAGGAGGAAATGACCCATGCTATGAAGTTTTACCGCTTTGTGCTTGAGCGCGGCGGCGGCTCAAAATTTCCGGCCATAGAGGGTGTGCGCGCCGATTGGAAAACCCCGCTTGAGATGTTCACCGCCGCCTACGAGCATGAGCAGAAGGTTACCGCCATGATCAACAATATAGTGGATATCGCGCTGGCCGAGCGCGACCACGCAACCGCCAGCATGTTAAACTGGTTTGTGGACGAGCAGGTGGAAGAGGAAGCCAATTCCTCGGAGATAGCCGATAAGCTGAAGCTTATCAACGATTCAAAGGAAGGCTTGTTCATGCTGGATAAGGATCTTTCCGCGCGGGTTTTTGTGGACAGCACTCAGCCAGCAGGCGGCGCTCAGGGATAAGAGCTGCAAAACACGGGGCAGGCGGCGTCAACGCCGCCTGCCCCTGTAATTTCAGTGCAGAACAAAAAATGACGCGCTGTCAGGCTTACTTGATTTGCTTTGTTTGCCTGCTGATATGTGCCCAGGCGCCTTTTAGTTCTTTTT
>CAZFMJ010000059.1:0-18145 GCA_964520045.1 uncultured Elusimicrobiales bacterium
GGAAAAGGGCCGGCTGGTCGATGCGATGAACTGCCGGGATGTCGCGTCCGATAACCGTTTCTAAAAGAGAATTCTGAATATATTCTTTCCAAGTGATAAAATCGTCTACGAACGGGACCGCTCCCGGGTAGCCCCCATAAAAAAGAAACTGGTCGATGCTCCACCCAAACGCCTGTCGGCACTCAGGGTAGCTCCAATGCGGACATCGAATCAGTTGTAAACGTCCGGCCAAACTTTCCCGCATGCCGTGCTGAAGAAGAAGGGCGGACGAGCCAAGCAGAATAACCCGAAGGGCCCTTTGCTCCCTGACATCTTCATCATGGAGCATTTTAACGGCCTCGCTCCAGCGGGGTACTTTTTGAATTTCATCAACAACCAGCAGAGGCATCTTCCCTGCTAATTTCCTGGCTTGGCGCCATGTCTCCGCCAGCCAGTTTGTATCCGGAGGCGTGAGCTGATCAGCTGTTGCGTAGAACTTCGGCTCCGGCCACTCTTCCAGAAACTTATGGATAGCCGTGGTCTTGCCCACCTGCCTCGGGCCCACAAGAATTTGCAGGACATGGACCGGCCGTGTAAGATTTTTGCGGAGAGGGGATAGAATTCTTTCGCGCTTAAATGTCATAAAAACATACTGATAAAATAAGGATTTTTTACTGTAAATACAATTTGTTCAGGTATCTGAATAGATTGTTTACCTTTTTAATTCCGGGGACACAATACTTAATTCCCATGCATGGCCGGCTTAAACCGGTTTTCCAAATTCAAGCACAAAAGTGTGAATGCTTTATTAAAGTTCTTTAAGCAGAGAAAAATATTGTTCCCTGCTCATGCCGACCGTCCTCATATTGTTTTTGATTATTTCAACATCAACTTCATTGTATTCAGGGATTGCCACCGCGCGCTTTGCCTCGGGGAATGTTAAAATGTGATGGGAACCTTCTTTACGCTTGTATCGATAGCCGAATTTCTGAAACAGCTTAAGCAGGCTTTTATAATCTATTGGAATAATTCTTGGCATTGGATAACACTTATCCTCCTTCGCACCCGCCTGCCGTTTGTCGGGCAGGGAAAACTGCGGACTTTAGACCGCAGTTGAATGCGAATTTGCTACGGAGGGATTCCGCTCAGAAACACTGCGCTTTAGCGCAGGTGAGCTTCATAAAATAACAAAAGTTGATCGCTCAAAACCAATCATTTCTGATTGAGAAACAATGGCATTTTCGTTTAATGAAAAACCACATTCGGCAAGATAGTCGTTTAAGGTGTTCATTTCCTTCATTTCCTTAAACTGGATATTGATAACCTCAAGAAGATTTTTCTTGGCTTCTTCCGTGGTTTCCCCTTGGGAAATGAAATCAAGCTCAGGTGTTCTTGCTAAATATCGATTGTCTTTCTTCCATACTTCAATGGTAAGCTGAAGATTCATCGAGGCACGCTCCTGGTGTATTCTAGTTTAGGGAATAAGATGCGCATAATCGGGGGGCACAATACTAAAGAATAAATTCTAAACTCAAAATTCTAAACTAAAAGCATTTTAAAGGTCACATATTCCGCCGCAGTTCATCTAAATGCCGCATAATTTCGGGAGATTCTTTTGCCAGGCATAAGGGCTCAAGCTGTTTGCGCGCATAATCCCATGAAATCTTGTCTTCCTGCCTGATAATTATCCCTCTGATATCGATCCAATCTTGTTCGCGGTCGGCAAAAGCTTTAAGAACGATCAAATCTTCCGCAGAGCATGTAAGCAGTTCCAGTCCGGGAAGAAATTTGAACCATGTGGCGCGGCGGGTCATTTCTTCTTCAAAAGGAATACCTCCGAGCGCAACATCTATTCCGATGCCGTTTTTAGATTCAATAAGAAGCACCCTGTTGGTAAGAGCGAATTCTTTTGCATTTTCAACGCGCGGTTTATATTGCGACAGCAATTCGTCAATGGCCGGTTCTTCCGAACCGAATCCGGTAAAAATGGTAACATCGACATCCCGTGTCAACCGCATTTCCCCCCATCGCTGAAGCGCTACCCCGCCTATAAAACAGAACTTCCATTTTTTATCCATGAAAACGGCTTGCAATTCTTCGGCTGTCTGGAACAGTCCCGTCATTTTGCCACCCGTCTAAAATACATTTGCTGGCTGATTAAGCCTGATGTTTTGCGCAGAGGAGAGTTCAACATGGCTGATTCAAATACATCGTTAAACATTCCAATTCCCAAGGCCGTATCTGTGTTTCTTATTTCCCGGTAACGCAGGTTTTTGAGCTGAGGCGCGGCCTTTGCCCAGCATGAAACCCATCGTTTAATGTCTTTGTCGGATCGATCCATTATGTTTAAAACAACGCCAACTCCTGATGATACATTTTACCATTTTTAGGACGGCTAGGCAGCTAGAGAAACAGCGAAGCTATGACGCAAGAGGTTTTCTAAACGGTTATTTTCGCTCAAGAGCGGTTATGCGGGTTTCGTGGCCGGACAACTTATCTTCGTGGCTCATTAACATGTCTGAATGCGTAAAGGCTTTTTGCTCATACATTCTGCCTTTAACTACTGATGATTCAAAGGCGGAAAGAAGCTCGCTTTTAAATTCTCTGAGAGACGCCATAATATTATTCTCAGAACGGTCAATGCGGGTATTTGTCTGCGCGATTTCAAATGATAATTTTTTAACATCTTCTTTAAGACCGGTGATATCTTTTTTTACGACAATCATGTCTTCTTTAAGACCAGTAACATCTTCTTTCAGACCGGTAATATCTTTTTTTAGTTCTGTCTCAACCTTTTTTAAGTCTGTTCTTAGGCTAGTTTCAACTTCTTTTAAATCTGTTCTCAGGCTAGCTTCAACTTCTTTTAAGTCTGTTCTCAGGCTAGCTTCAACTTCTTTTAAGTCTGTTCTCAGGCTAGCTTCAACTTTTTCCAAGTCTGTTCTTAGGCAGGTTTCAACTTTTTTCAAGTCGCCTTTGGTGGCAGGCTGATTTGGATTATCAGAAGTCATATAAATATGCTACCAGATTTTGTAAAAACGCAAAAGGGCCAAAAGGCCTATTTCCGGGCCTTATCTTTGTTTTCCACGTACCAGCTGTAGGCGGATTTAATTCCTTCTTTCAGTGAAATGCCGGCATGCCAGCCGAGCTTGTTGATTTTGCTTACGTCAAGCAGTTTCTGCGGATGTCCGTCGGGTTTGGAGGAGTCAAACCGCAATTCGCCTTTATAGCCGGCGGTGTCGCATATAATTCCAGCCAGCTCTTTTATCGTGACATCGGAGCCTGTTCCGACGTTGAGCATTTCCCTGTGTCCGGGCATCTGCAGTATAAGCGAGACGGCCTGCGCAAGGTCGTCTACATGCATAAATTCCCTGCGCGCATTGCCCGTGCCCCATATCTCAACTGTTTTATCCCCCCCGATCATGGCTTCATGAATTTTGCGGATAAAAGCCGGCAGGACATGGGAGTCGTCAAGATTAAAATTATCATTGGGGCCGTAAAGATTTGTCGGCATTATAGCCGTAAAGTCCGTTCCGTACTGGCTGTTATATGCCTCGCATAATTTTATTCCGGCTATTTTAGCCACGGCATACGGCTCGTTGGTGGGCTCAAGCGGGCCGGTGAGAAGATATTCTTCTTTCATGGGCTGGGGGCATAATTGGGGGTATATGCAGGAACTGCCTAAAAATATAAGCCGTTTGACGCCCGCTCTGTATGCCGAATCGATTATGTTAAGCTCTACCGCCAGATTATCGTAGATAAATTCAGCCCGATAGATATTATTGGCATGAATTCCGCCCACTTTTGCGGCGGCCATTACCGCGTATTCAGGGCGCGCTTCGGAAAAGAAATCCCTTACGGCTTTCTGATCGCACAGGTCGAGTTCCCGCCGGTCCCGCGCGATGATATTTTTAAATCCTTTTGGGTTAAGACAACGGACAACGGCGGAGCCTACAAGGCCGGCGTGGCCGGCGACGTAGATTCTGGCTTCGGGAGGCAAGGGTTTGAAATATTGGTTCATTATTCGTGGCGGCGGAAGACGGTAAATCCTCCGCGTTTGCAGTGCTCGTCCTTTTCGGCCAGAGCCATGTCTTCCTTCATCATTTCGTCTACTAGTTCATCAAATGTTATTTCCGCCTTCCAGCCGAGTTTTTTTCTTGCCTTGGAGGCGTCTCCGAGCAGGGTTTCAACCTCGGTGGGACGGAAATAGCGGGGGTCTATTTCAACGATTATTTTTCCGGTTTTGGAATCAACGCCCTTTTCATTTATTCCGGAGCCTTTCCAGATCAGATTGAAACCGGCCCTTTTTGCGGCCGTTTCTAAAAATTGCCGGACTGAATACTGGATGCCCGTGGCTATTACAAAGTCTTCCGGTTTTGCCTGCTGAAGCATAAGCCACTGCATTTTGACGTAGTCTTTGGCATGCCCCCAGTCGCGTTTGGCGTTGATATTGCCCAGATAAAGCTTGTCCTGAAGGCCCAGCTTTATACGGCACAACCCGCGTGTTATTTTGCGGGTTACGAAGGTCGCTCCCCTGACAGGCGATTCATGGTTGAAAAGTATGCCGTTGCAGGCGTACATTCCGTACGCCTCGCGGTAATTTACGGTTATCCAGTAAGCGTAAATTTTGGCGGCCGCATACGGCGAACGCGGGTAAAAGGGCGTGTTTTCATTCTGCGGCGTTTGGCGCACCTTGCCGTAGAGCTCCGAAGTGGAAGCCTGATAATACCGGGTTTTTTTCTCAAGTCCCAGTATGCGCATGGTCTCAAGAATTCTAAGCGCGCCTATTCCGTCGCAGTTGGCCGTGTATTCCGGCTCTTCAAAGCTCACCGCGACATGGCTTTGCGCCGCAAGGTTATATATTTCGTCGGGCTGCGAGTACTGTATCACGCGCATAATGCTTTGGGAGTCGGTCATGTCGCCGTAATGAAGCTTCATCCTTCTGCCTTTTTCATGCGGGTCGGAATAAAGATGGTCTATCCTGTCTGTATTGAAAAGCGAACTCCGTCGTATAATACCGTGCACTTCGTATCCCTTTCCCAGCAGGAATTCCGCGAGATATGAGCCGTCCTGCCCCGTGATACCCGTTATAAGAGCGCGTTTTGTTTTCGGCATAGTTTTTGACCTCAGGTTAAACTTCGCAACGTCAAAGATTTACCACGGAGGCAAGGAGAACGCGGAGTTGCACGGAGATTAATCTCTGTATAACTCCACTTCCGCGCCTCCGCACGGTAAACTTACCCCGAAAGCGATTTATGACGCAATGCTTCAAGCTCTTTTTTCAGCGGCTGCCAATATGCCGTGTCGCTGTTTCTTTCCTTATTCTCCTCATTTTTTAATTCGATAGCCAGCTGTCCGCTGTCCTTTTTTACCGCCCATTTAAGAAGCGGGCGCTCCTGCGCAGTTTCTTCCGCGAGGCCTGGAAATCTGGAGGCGAGCTCGATCAGCGTGGCCGGGTTTCTGGCTTGGGCAAGCCACCATTTTATTTGATCCCTGCCGGGATTTTTGCGGTTTTTTATTATGTCATTTTCTACAAGCCGGCTTAGCATGAGCCAGTCTTTATCGCGCTGAGTTTTTTTGCTCTGAACAAGATCGCGCAGTCCTATTATGTCGATTGTCCCTGTTTCATCCAGCCTAAACGCATATCTGCGTTCCCATAGTTTTTCAAAGCAATCACAGCCTCTGAGTTTGGAAATGATGTCAACGCGCAAGTCCTTGACTTCGCTATGTCCGCATAAGAAATGGCAGGCATGTCCGCGTTCAAGATATTCGGAGGTTAATTCCGGGAAATAGACGCGTTTTGCCTGCAGTGAATCAAGGGCGGATTTTATATTTTTCAGATTTTCCGGAGTCGCTATCACGACAAAATCAGAATCGCGGCTGAATTCAATTGCGCCGTAAATTATGCAGGCTTGCCCGCCTATAAGCAGGCTTTTTACTTTAAATTTCCTGAAAGTAAAAAGGACTTTGAGGATCGGGTTCGGGGTCAAGTCTGCCTCCCATGGCAAGATAAAATTCCCATAATTTCGTGGTTTCAAGCAGGCGTTCTTCAGGGCTGAGATTGAGCCATGCTGAAGGCTCATCGTCAAATTCGAAATTGTCTTTTGCGGTCATATTATTGTAATTTTAGCAATTTATATGTTTTATAATTCTGGATTCCCGATTAAAGCATTCGGGAATGACCGGAGTTTCCGCTTTTTCTCTAGTCTTGCTTTTCTTTGTGTCTTAGTGTCTTTATGTGAGTATCGACTCTTATTTTTTTACTCTTTTTTGCGCTTTTAGCGCATCTTTGCGGCAAAATGTTTACTTTCGTTCCTTCAGCCCTCAGCCTTCAGCCTGCTGTTCCCAGCCTATCTTTTATAGTCTCCATACTTTTATGCCTGCTCTCTTCATTTCTTTCAAATCGAACAGTCCTTTAACATCGATAAGAACAGGATTTTTTCCCGTCATTTTTGCTATCTGCGCTCCGGTGAGACCGGCATATTGACGGTGCGCCACGGCCAATATAACCGCGGAGGCCGGTTTGAGCTTATTCATGGGCGTAAGCTTTATGCCGTATTCCCGCTTTACTTCGGCCGGGTCCGCGAACGGGTCTGAGACCTGAACTTTTATTCCGTACTCCTTCAGCTTGAGTATGATGTCGGCGACTTTGGAATTGCGGATGTCGGGGCAGTTTTCCTTAAACGTAACGCCTAATACGGTTACGGTCGCGCCCAGTATGCCGCATCCGGTTTTAATCATTTCGCGCACCGCGCGGTTGGCGATGTATTTGCCGATGCTGTCGTTTATCCTGCGTCCCGCAAGGATAACCTGCGGGATATAGCCCAGCTGTTCGGCTTTGTGCGTGAGATAATACGGATCCACTCCTATGCAGTGCCCCCCCACGAGGCCCGGCTTGAATTTAAGAAAATTCCATTTTGTTCCGGCAGCGGAAAGAACCTCATTCGTGTCTATTCCCATTATATTGAATATCAGAGCAAGCTCGTTCATGAAAGCGATATTGATATCCCGCTGTGTGTTTTCTATGACTTTGGCGGCTTCGGCTGTTTTGATATTAGGCGCCCTGTGCACGCCCGCGGTTACCACCGATTCATAAACGCGCGCCACGATATCCAGAGTACGGGCGTCCATGCCTGAAACTATTTTTTTTATTTTAGTGAAGATATGCTCTTTGTCTCCCGGATTTATTCTTTCCGGGCTGTAGCCCACTTTAAAATCCCTTCCGCATTTAAGCCCCGAGGCCTTTTCCATTATAGGGACGCATTCTTCCTCCGTAACTCCCGGGTATACCGTGGATTCAAAAACAACGATATCCCCTTTTTTAAGGATATTCCCGACTGTTTGAGACGCTTTGTATGTAAGGTCAAGATCGGGTTTGTGCGCATTATCAACAGGTGTAGGCACCGCCACTATGTGGAAATCGGCTTTTTTTAAATCCCGCGGATTTTCCGTATATAGGATATCCGCCGATTTAAGCTCCGCTTTGGAAACTTCTCCGGTGCGGTCAATGCCTTTTTTTAGCTCCGCTATTCTGCGGGGATTGATATCAAACCCGACGGTTTTTCCCTTTTGTCCGAATGCCACCGCCACAGGAAGCCCCACGTAGCCCAACCCTATGACTGAAATTTTTCGTTCCATATTTGAATTTCCTTATCCCGAGAGACTTACCTTGTTTTTCGTTTTAGCCGTGTAATATCTTTGCGGTCGCAGGCGCGGTTAAAATGCTGTTTCAATTTCACAAGGTCATTGCGCGATATATAATGAACGGTAACTTCCCTGAATTTTCCGTCTTCCTTTTTCTTCCATACATCCTCTCGTTTTCCATAAACGCTCCTGTCCATAACCGGCGATTCGCGCCGATCGAAAAGATAATTGCGGGTCTTTCTTATGGACTGCAGGACATCCAGCGCGGTATTAAAATCTTTTTCGATGTTCAGCCGGTCAACCTCGTCGGCGGTCCCTTTCCCGTAATACCATGCCCGGCCGTTTTTATCCGCGAATCGTTTTATTTCCATAACCCGGATCCCCTGTTTTGGGACACTATTTTTTTGAAAAGTTTCAGGAGCGTTTTCCGCGGGAGATTATTCTAATTACGGTGTTGTCCGCATTTATCCCTTTCAGCGCAAACACCTTTTTCCGTATGGAATTAACTGCGGAAACGCGCTCTTCGGATGTCATGAGCAAAGAGCTGTTAAGAATATCCCTGTCCGCTTCTTCATAGGAAGAATAAAATTTAATTTGGATTTTGTTCATTTGCGGAATTTTTTGCGCAGTAATTTATGTTTAACCAGCTTTAATGTCTCATAATCCGCCGAATCAGAGCCGCGTTTTCTGCCCCGATAAACCATGTTTTTTACCAGAGCTTTATTTTTTATAATTTCATTCAAACCTAAATAATATGCGGTTATGCCGCTGTATTTTCCTTTTACGCGATGCCGGAGTATTTCCTCTTTACGCAGGCCGGTCAAGCCGTTTGATAATTCTATCTGATTAGGTTCCACGCCTATCCGCAAAATTACAGTTTCATTAGTATTGAAATAACCACAATCAATATCGGCTCCGGCAAATTCCTTAATAACAGCCGCAGTCTTTATTGAATTAGTCTGCGTGGGCGCAATGTAAAAATCAATATCCCGCGTGGATCTGGGCTCGGAATGAAAAGATACTGCGTATGCCCCCGTGATACAGTAGTCTATTCTGTGCTTGTTCAAAAGATCTATGAAATCCCTGAAATCATCTTTAATCAGTTTAGCGGTATTTTTTTTCATTTGCCCTTTTTTTTAAGCAATCCCGACAATATTATTTTATCAAATTTCGCTCCTGTCCGGCTGGGCGACCGGGAAACTATAGTTGCGGAAACTGGCGGCTTTTCCGGTCTTACTCACTTCTTTTTTCCTTCTACCTTCCCAAACCTTCCTTAAATGCAGTGACACATTCGACTCCGCTCAGTGTTACCCTGAGTGTAATCGAAGGGGTGAGTTTGGGGCGGCCCATTCTCAAGGCTTTAATGGAAAGAATGGACCGTCTCCCGTTTACCGTCTTCCATCTTCATCAACGCCGTTGAATGCGCTTTCAGCCTGCGCAGATCTAGGTTGAAGGGATAGTTTTTAAAATACGGGGCGGTTTTTTCATTCAATTCCTTAAGCAGTCTGTCTCTTTCCTTCAGATCGGTTCTGGCAAGATTATAAAGAGCCATGCCCCGGCGTATGGCATATTTGGGGTTTTTATCCCAAAACAGGGCCCTTTCATAAAAACCGGCCTTGTTTTGAGGCGCAGAGTATTTGCCCTTAAAATCATAATACGAAGCTATTATCGGCGGTACGGAAAGCAGAAGAAGGGCGATCGAGCAGACGGACAGGAAATAAACCGCGGATTTGGGGATTTTTTTTACAGGCTCGTCTTCCGGATTTAATTCATATTTTTTTCCGTCTTTTACCGGCGCCGAGGAAACATAGGCCAGAAAAAGAAAAAACATTACCGCATTCGCGGGAATCTGGAAGCCGAAATCCGTAAAACTGTGGGCCATGAATGCGGTGATGCCCGCAAAAACTCCTCCGGCAAGGGATTTTATTTCGCTTGACGGGCATTTAAGCCATGTCTTAAATGATCTATAAAGCAGTAAGCCCAAGCCCGCCGTGTATATCAGAAAGCCCGTTACTCCGGTCTCAAGCAGAAGTTTAATCCAATCGCTGTGCATGTGCTCGACAATGCCTTTTATTTTAACGCTTTGGTATAAGGGGTAGGCTTCTATGAACGAGCCAAGCCCCGTGCCGAAAAACGGAAAATCCTTAAACAGGCGCCAGCCGTCGGCATACATATAAAGGCGTATGGTTACGGAGCCGTCGAAAATGCCGTTATCCTGCAGGCCCAGCCATTTGGGAAAATTGAGCAGAATTACGGCGTAGCCTATTATGGCGAGCAGAAACGCCAGACGCGCCGTTCTTCTGGCGGTTTTGCCTTGAATAAACGCTAAAGATATCATGCCCATAAGACCCATCGCGAAAACTCCGGAGTGAAGCCCCGCCCTTGAGCCGGTTTTGATCACTCCGTAGAAAATAGCCGAGATCATAAAAAATATCATGGCCTGACGGGCCATAATTTCGGATTTTCTTCCCCTTCCGCTGAATCTGTGCCTTGCGTATTCGGCAAACTGGGAAAAAAATATCCCCCAGCCTGCCAGCATTGTCATGTTAAGGAAAGCGGCGGCGTGGTCGCGGTTTATAAAGGGTCCGAAGGGGTTGGCAATAAAAGGAAGTTTGCGCAGGCCGTAAAGCAGGGTATTGTCGTCGGCTTTCTGGGCGATGCCTATAAGGGCTATGACAAGGCCCAGAATAAACACCGTCCACGAAAAATTGCGCAGAGCGCCGGGTTTTCGGAATATCTGTACGGCGGTGAGCAGAAGCGCGGCAAGCGCCGGCCACCAGATTAAGGCCTTGAGGGTGGAGTATCTGTCGGCCGTAAAAAGCGGACCGCCGGCAAATTTTACCGGATGGAAATTCAGAGATTGTAATGTTGCCAGAAGAAGAATTCCGGCCAGCGCGGGCAGAAGCGTTTTATAGGCCGGAGAACTGCCGTTGAACCAGCGTTTTTTTGAGGCAAAGAGGATTGCGAGGGAAAAAATAAGTATCTGCAGTATGCCTTTCGACCAAGGCTCGACCGAACCGAATGCCAGGGGGGCGTAGATGACTATGAGAGAAAGGAGAAGTAACATATTAAGGAGACGGTAAACGGCAGACGGGAGAAGGTAGACGGCAAAACAAAAAGAAAAATCTAAAGACAGCAGACGGCCGAATAAATAACGGAATAGAAGTTACTCTGCTTACCTTCGTATTTTTACCTTCTACCGTTTACCATCTCCCATCTACCGTCTTTACACCTTTGTCTTCGTCTGTTTGGAATCTTTATGTTCGTCGTCCTGATAATAGTGCTGGTAATACTGGTGGTAATAGTAGCCGTAGGGAGCGTAGGCAAGGCCCTTGAAGCTGGCCATGTTTATCGCCACGCCCAAAATTTTCATCCCGGCGGATTTTATCCGTTTTGAGGCGGAGTCGATAACGTTTACGCGGGTTTTTCCGAATCTTACCGAGAATACGCAGGGTATTCCCTGCTTTCCCCAAAGCAGGGTGTCGCTTATCGGAAATATGGGAGGGCAGTCTATTATCACCCTGTCGTAATTCGCGCTTGTCCATTCAAGAAGCGCGGCGACTTTGGGCGTGTTAAGAAGCTCCGAGGGATTGGGGGGCCTTGTTCCGCAGGGCATAACATGAAGATTCATAACCCCTGATTCCTGTATAAGGGAATTTAAGGATTCAATTTTTTCGCTTTTAGCCAGATATTCGCTTACTCCCCGCGCATTGGAAACGCCGAACATTTTATGCACCTTGGGCCTTCTTAAGTCTCCGTCCAGAAGAAGCACCCTTTCTCCCAGCTGGGCGTAGGACACCGCGATATTGGCGGCTATATAGGATTTTCCCTCTTCTTTTATGGAGCTTGTTACAAGTATTGTGCTGATTTTTCTGCCCACTCCGGAAAAGTCTATCATGGTGCGCATATTCCTGAAGGCTTCGCTTGTAAGGGACTGCTTTTCTTCAAGCAGGGTCTGGTACGCCTTGCGGGAGGATTTCTGCGCGAAAAAGGGAATTGTCGCCAGAAAGGGCAGGTGCAGTTTGTTTTCAACGTCATCCTGCGTTCTTATGGACTGGTCTATCATTTCCACGAGCATCGCCGAGGCGAATCCCAGTATGAAGCCGAATAATATTCCCAGCAGTATATTTAGTTTTTTATTAGGTTTTATCGGAGAAACAGGAACCTGAGCTTCATCCACAAGGCGGATATTATTGCCCATAAGCTGGCCCGAAAGGTCCATCTTAAGGCTCTGAACTATTTTATCCGTTTCGGTCTGTATCTGGCTTTTTATTGAAGCCATCTGAGCCCGAAGGGAAACAAGATTGGGATGCTTTGCGGTGTATCTTTTGGAAATGTCCGCGTAATCCAATTCCACTTTGGCAAGATTCTGTTTTAAGTTCTGGATAAGAACACTGTTGACCACGGCCGGAAGAGATTCCAGAGTGGCGCGGTTTTCAGGAGAATCCTGCTTTAACTGCAGGGCCTGAAGAATTTCTTTGGCTATAAAAAGCTGGTTGCTTATATTCTGCTCTATGAATGCGTTCGCAAGGCGGTTTGTTATTTCTGAGGCTGTATAAGGGTTTGCGGACTGCGTTTTTATGTATACGAGCCTGCTTCTCGGAACGGGCGATATTGTTATGGCTTTTTCCAGTTTCTGCAGACCGCGGGGATTTTGAAAAGCCGTCTCATTCTGGAGCTTAAGGTCGTCATAAACTTTTTTGAGGATGGTTTCGCTTTTCAGGAGCTTGTACTGGGTTTGATAATAGTCTTCATTAGTGCGCTCGACCATTCCGCCCTGATAAATGACGTTTCCGGAACTGCGCTCCTTCTCAATGTTAAGAAGCGCGGATGCCTGATATATGGGAGTGGTGTTGAAAGTTATGATCGCGGTCGTTACGGCGATAATAAGCCATGTTGAAGCCACGATCCATCTTCTTCTGAGAAGTATGTCGAGATAATGGGTTAAATCGAGTTCCGACTGCTGTGTTTCCTGTGTTTCAACCATAAGTACCTCTACCGTGATAAGATTAACCGACGATTATCCGTTGATCAAGTCAACGGTTGCCTGCATTATTCCTTGAGCATATTCCAACGCAGATTTTGCTTCTTTGATCGAATACTGAACGCCCGCATCAAGAGGATATTTCGCCTCAATATAATACCGATTCAGTTTTTTTGCGTTATTGCGCAAAGACTCAATGCCCGGCGCATGTTTTAGGGAAATATTGAAGAGCGTTACTAAATCGTGAACATTAGGGATAATCAGGCCTTTCCAGGCCAACAACGCCTTAAAAGATTTTTCGGCGGTTTGATGGCAGTGATAACATGCCATATCCGTAGGGATATCACTTTCGTAATATCCCAAAATGGCTACCGCGGATTTCATGTCATTTTTAGCCTTAGCGAGCCATTCACCGCAGTTTTTGGAATTTTTAGCCATCAATTTAAAGAGTCTTGCCCCTGTTGATAATCTCGCTGATAAAGGCGTTGCCGTTTTTTAAACTTTTATTTAATTCATGGGGGGTGTAGACTATAACATCAAGCGGAAAAGTGCGGTCTGCAAATAATTCCGAGATTTTGTCCGCCCGTTTATCACGGCGCAAATTGGAGTCCATAACCAGAAAAATATCTATATCGCTGTGCTTGGACGGCTTTCCCCATGCATTCGATCCGAAAAGAATGATTTTCTCGGGACGGCAATTTTTATGGATTTTATCGGCGATCTGCCGCAATAATTTTTTGCTCATTATAGAATTAAAAAAAGCTTTGCGGCACAAAAACAACGTCGTTGGGCTCAAGAACAATATCGGCGGATTTGTCGCCCTGCTTTGTTATCTTTGAAATGTCTATCTGAATGCTGGAGCTTTTCCCTTCTGTGTTGCGCAGAACTTTTGTTCTATCGCGCGCCGCCAGATCAGTAAAGCCCCCCGACATCGTAATGGCTTCAAGCACAGTGAGCTTTCTTTCCGCAGGCAGTTCCACTGAGCCGGGCTTTTTAACTTCTCCGAGAACATAAACCTGTTTGTTGCCGTATTCTTTTATGAAAATCGTGACCTGCGGGTTTATTATATATTCGCCCAGTTTTTTTGAAAGGGCTTCTTCCGATTCCGGCACCGAGCGCCCCGCTATTTTAAGCGTGCCGGCCAGGGGAAAGCTTATGGTGCCGTTTCCGCTTACGCGGATGAGCCGGTCCATGTCTTTTTCCTGATAGACCGTTATCTGGAGAAGGTCGCCGGCCTGCACTTTATAATCCAGCTTGTTTTTTTGTATCTGCTCAAGGGCGGATTTTATCTGCTTTTCTTCCACGGTTTCTTTGATATCTTTTTTGACCGGCGCGGGCTCGGCTTGAACCGCGGAAGGCCGAATGTCCTGTCTGGTTTTTGCGCCGGAGCAGGCGGCTAAAAAAGAAACCGCCGTAAGCAGGCAGACCGCCGCCGGAATTTTATTTGAGCGGATTACAAAGGAAAATGGATTCATATATTTGGTATATTATACAAAATATATGGTTAAAATTTTATTTGTATGCACGGGAAATGTCTGCAGGAGCTTTACCGCCCATAAACTGCTGGAGCATTTTCAGAAACAAAGCGGAGGCCCTCCCGTTTTTGAAGTCAAATCATGCGGGATAGGAGTGGAGCCGTATTTTAGAGTGCCCGCCGAGACCGCGGATTTTCTTAAAGCTCAGGGCATTGAGGATGTAACGCATAAGCCTGAATTGGTCCATGAAGAGCTTGTGGAGTGGGCGGATATTATTCTTGTAATGGATAATATGCAGTATGAAGTTCTGGCGGATAAATTCCCGCAGTCCGGACGGAAAATGCATTTGCTTAAGGAATACGCCGGTGATAAACCGCGTGAAGAATGCCCGGCAAAAGATTTGGAGATACGCGATCCCATGGGCAAAGGAAAAAAGGTTTTTGAAAAAGTATTAGGAGAGATTAAGGGATGCGTGGAGAAGATTATAAAGGCAGTAGACAGTATAAAGTAGATAGCAGATAGGGGAAAATAAACAAAAAAATGTATCTGTTTTGACACCCGCCTTTTTTATATCCTCATCTTTGTGCTTTCTGTGCTTTTTGTGGCCAATCTTATAATAAAAAAAGAGCCCCGTATTTTTTACGGGGCTCTTTTTTTATTAGTTTAGATCTTCTTTATGTTCTAGAACATCGCCTTAAGTCCCACCAGCACGGTGTTGTCTTCATAGTCATAGCCCAGACTGCTGAGGTTGGACTCGCGTATTCTGTAGGAATAGCCCGCATTCGCTTTAAGCCATTTCTGGATGTCATAGTCGGCGTTAAACCTGAATGTGGATAGATCATCGGAGCGCTTCTTTGTCTGTCCCGCGATAATCTCGGGATAATCCAGCTTCTCAAAGCTTCCGCCTATGCCGAAGGTGAATTTATTGGATTTCTTGGTCACCTGAAGGTCGGTAAGTGTTGAGCGGTAGAAGCGGTTGACTCCGGCCGTGGTTTCAAACGCTTCTCTCTTTGCCATAAGCTTTATAAGAGTCGTCTCGTCGGCAGCATATTTCAGCGCGACGCCGTATCCGAGCGTGGACGGGTCTCTTTTTGTGCCTGTTACGGCGTATTTATAATGGCGGAAGTTATTATTGGCTTTTATTTCTCCGCCGATTTTTGAAGTTATTCTGCCTTCAACTCCGGCTTCCACATTCTGGTATGTGGTGTCGTTTTTCTGGTTGGTGGTGCCGTCCGGATTTTTGTAATCCAGAGCGCCGTACCTGTAATTGACGACCAGCTGGGTTTTGGGCTGAAGCTTGTATCTGATTCCGCCTCCGAAGAGCAGGTCGGTTCTGTCAAGCGTCTTGTTGACGTCCGCCGTATAGTCGTTGACCACATGCTGGACGTCCGCGCCGAAGCCGAAATTGCCCTGTATGGGAGCCTCGAATTTCGCCATGGCGGCATTTTTCATGCGCTTTGCCCGGGCATTAAGCTCGGAAGTCGCCTGATCCGTGGTGTATTCGTAGTTTTCGCCTATGAATAAGGACATGTTTTTCGGAAGCTGCATGTCCAAAGCCAGCGCGCCTACATGGTGCACGGCATTGTTGATTTCAGGCTTTTCGCTGTAAGCGAGATTTTCAAACCTGTAATCAGCCTTGAGGCTGAGCCGGCTTTCCAGCTGCTGGCTGAACGCGGCTCCGATAGCGCTTCTGTTTATCCATGAATCTTTGGCGGCGGCGTTTACCAGATAGATGTTGTCGTCGTATTTGCCCTCGGTGAAAACATAGGGGTTAATGCTTAATCCCCCTAATTTTATCTGCGCTGACTGCGCTGAGCTTCCAAGGAAAGCCACTGCAAGAAGGCACAACAGAATTCTTTTCATTTCCATCTCCTTAATATAATTTTATACCTGTTTACGGAGCCGAAGGGCTTACTATTTCCTGCGTCTCTTCCAACGTCTGCGTCGGATTTACGGCAGGAGGAGGCGGAGCATCCTGGATAAGCTGAGGCTGTTCCACCATGGGAGCGGCAGGCTCTTGCTCAGGAGCGGGAGCCGGCGCTTCAACCGGAGCTGTTACTTCGGGAGCCGGGGCGGGAGCCGGAACAACCGGCTTCGGCGCTGTCACTGTCGTTGCAACCGGCGCTGTAACGGGTTCTATCGCTGTTGTAACGGTTTCGCCTTTTGTCACCATCTGGGTGTTGCCTGTGTTGTCTGTGACCGTGGCATTTCCCTGTGTAACTTTAACGGTGCATTCGGTGGCCGTCATGGTCATTTTTATGTTTGAATCGGCCGTGATAAGAACGGTCTGTCCGCCGGTCGGCACGAACTGCACCGGCGAGCTGTTCTCCGCGGTTTTGATCGAAACGTCATTCCCCCCCGCTTTGGAGGTAAATGAGAAGTTGGCGCCGGCATCCGCTTTGACTATGCCTTTGTTGTCGCCTGTCTGTATGGTGACATTGCCGGATAAAACCTTTATTTTGGCGGTGGCGTCAAGCTCGGGGATTTGATCTCCGGGTTTCACTAAAATTGTTTTCCCCGCCTGTTTTATCTCAATCGTTCCGTCAAGCGTCATGATCTTAACATTCGGCTTGGGTTTGGCGGCGTATGCTCCTCCCGCATACATAACCAGAGCGCAGCCGATAAACATGGCACTTAGAATTTTCATGCTTTTTACCATTTTGTTCCCCCTTGTTTTTTTACTTAATGGATTCAGTATAACAGATGTTTTTTTATCTGTCAATATCTTTTTTACCATTTCTTCATGTATCTGTAATAATATATATAGATATTAGGGAGGTGTCAAGCAAAGGGAGGGTAGATGGGAGACGGTAGAAGGTCAACGGCAAATGGATAAGAAGAATAAACAAAAACAATATTGTCATGCGGGCACCCAGAGTTTCTTAAACTGTCGTACCGTCTCCCGTCTACCATCTACCGTTTAACCTCCCCCTGCCATATATATAAGGAAAGACGGGGCTGTTATAAGGCATAGGGAATACGGTAAAATGTATATAAGAGGAAGAAGCGGTCCAGTTGTCCCGCCGTCTCGCTGTCTAGCCTCTTCTCACTTGGAGATAAACTTATGGAAACACAAAAAGATTCCGCCGTAGACAATTCCCCCCTTCCGGCTTTGCGCCATGATCTGGAAGCCATGCCGGTCGAGCATGAAGGCAAACCCATGTTCGTGCTCAGGGACCTTGAAGGGCTCAGCGAAAAGCCCATGGCTCTTTCGGCAGGCGCTCTTGCCGTGGCTTCGCTTTTAAACGGAAGGAATTCCGCTTCGGATATAAAAATAATTTTCGCGAAGCATTCCGGCGCTTTCTTAAGCTCGGTTGAAATACTGGGCATAGCGGAAAATTTAAAAACCGCCGGCTTGCTGGAAACTCCGGAGATCGAAGCCCGGCGCAGGCAGGCGATGAAAGATTTTCTTAACAACCCCGCGCGGAGCTGTGTTCTTAAGGATACGATGTATCCTTCTGGTATCCTTGAGCTTTCCGGGTTTTTGGCCAAGTTTTTCGCCGGAACCGGCATGCCGGCGGGTTTTCCCGTTGAAACTCCGAAATACCGGAGCTCTCCGGCCGGCATTTTCTGCCCGCATGCGGATTTTCAGCGCGCCGGGGCGGTGTATGCCCAAGTCTACGGAGCGCTTTCGGAATTTTCCCCGCCCGACGTCATCGTGGCGCTGGGGACCGCCCATGCAAGGCCTAATTCTCCGTGGGTTATGACAAAAAAGGATTATGAGACTCCTTACGGGCCGGTTAAGTGCGATGCTGAGCTTTATCAGGAAATAAGAAATCAGCTCTGGTATGACCCGCTGGAGGAGGAATGGGTGCACAGGCGGGAGCATTCTCTTGAGCTTCAGGCAGTATGGCTGAAATATATCTGGAGGGACAAAACTCCGGCATGGGCGCCGGTGCTTTGCTCGAATTTTGAGCGTTTTGCCTCCGACCGTCCGCCGTCCGCGGCAAGCGCCATGGAAGGAGCTTTGTCTAAAATAGGAAGCGTTCTGGCGGGGCGGGTAAAGCGCGGACAAAAAATAATGATCCTTGCGGGCGTGGATATGTCTCACAAGGGGCCCCGCTTC
>CAZFMJ010000060.1:0-18097 GCA_964520045.1 uncultured Elusimicrobiales bacterium
TTTGAGACGGAAGTTCCCGAGGTGGCCGAAAAGATAGTGGAAATAGTCGACATAGTGCGCGATCCGGGTTTCAGGGCTAAAGTTTTGGTCAAAAGCAGCACCGCCAAAGTCGATCCCATAGGCGCCTGCGTAGGTATAAGAGGTTCGCGCATCCGCGGGATAATGAATGAGCTCAGCGGGGAGCGCATAGATCTTATTCAGCATACCGAAGACGTTCAGCAGATGATTGCATACGCCCTGTCTCCCGCCGCCGTGACATCCGTGAAAATAACGGATAAGGAAAAAAAGACGGCCTTTGCCATAGTTCCCAACGACCAGCTTGCCATAGCCATAGGACGGGACGGCCAAAATATACGGCTGGCGTCGAAGCTGACGGGCTGGAATCTGGAAGTGAAATCTGAAGCCCAGAAAATTGAGGAAGGCAAAAAGGCCCAGGATGCGGTAGTCCAGGATTTTACCAAAATAGAGGGAGTAGGACCGAAACTTGCGGAGATCCTTGCCAAAACAGGATTTACGGATATTGAACGCATCGCCTGTTTGAAACCGGAGGATTTATCCGCGTTTCAAGGCATAGGCTTGAAGATTGCGGCAAAAATTATTAAAGGCGCGCAGAAATATCTTAAGGCCGAGGCTAAAAGTTCTCCGGCGCAGACGGATGGTGAAGAGGAAGAGGTGAAAAAAGATGAAGCCGATAAAAACAGCAGCCAGCAAGACGAAAAAGACGCCGTTAAAGACGGAAACACAGCAGGAGAAACAGCTGAAAGCTGATACTATTTCCACGCCTGCGCAGGAAAAACCGCAGGAGACAAAAAAATCCTCCGTAAGAGCAAAAACTCAGAAGAAGACCGTCTCCGCTAAGGAGCCGGTCAAGACGGCTAAAATTTCCAAAACAACGGTTAAAAAAACCTCCTCCGCCGGGTCTTCCGCAAAGCCCGCAAGGAAAGCCAAGGCAAAAACTCCTAAGTCCGGCGCCGCTGAGTCTGCGGTTCAGGAGGCTGCCGGTTCCGCGGCGCAAAAACCGGTGTTGTCCGGCGCAGCGCCGGCAAAGCCTCAGTCGCCGCCGCTTCCGGCCGCGGTTGAAAGAAAATCTCCCCCGCCGGTTCCTGCCGTTGCCAAGCCGGACCCGTCCGCGGCGCAAAAACCTGCAGTCGGGTCTATTGGAAAAATCCATGACTCGCAGTCCCGCGGAAGCGGGGCGTCTTCCCCGGAATCAAAGGGAGGGGCTTTATCATCTCCGGCCGCCGCCGTTGAGCCGGCAAAACCTCCGGCGCCGGCAGTTCCCGTCAAACCCCCTTTGCAGAAAATTAAGGTATTCTCTCAGGCTACTGTGCGCGAGCTTTCAGAAAAGATGGGCATCCGCGTGAATGATTTTATAAAAAAGCTTATAGAAATGGGTATTTTCGCCACCATTAACCAGAGGCTTGATTCCGATGCCGCTGTCCTTGTGGCTGAAGAATGCGGTTTTGCTCTTGAAATAGTGCCTCTTTACGGCGAAAAGGAGCTTGAAGTAATTGAAAAGGAAGAGGATAAACCGGAAAATCTTAAATTCAGGCCGCCTGTGGTGACAATAATGGGGCATGTAGACCACGGAAAGACGAGCCTGCTGGACGCCATAAGGCGTTCAGACGTCTGTTCGACGGAATCCGGAGCCATTACCCAGCATATCGGAGCCTATAAGGTTGAGACTTCCAAAGGCGTAATGGTTTTTCTTGATACTCCCGGCCACGAGGCTTTCACTGCCATGCGCGCGCGAGGAGCCAAGGTCACGGATATAGTCGTTCTTGTAGTTTCCGCCGTAGACGGCATAATGCCGCAGACTGTAGAGGCGGCTGATCATGCCAAGGCGGCCGGAGTTCCCATAATAGTCGCTGTGAATAAAATCGACCTGCCTCAGGCCAATTCACAGAAGATAAAACAGGATTTGGCCAATATCGGGCTTGCTCCGGAGGAATGGGGAGGCAAGAGCATTGTGGTTGAGATATCCGCCAAGAAAAACCTGAATATCGACAAGCTTCTTGAAATGATACTTCTTCAGGCTGAGATGATGGAGCTCAAGGCTAATCCGGACAGGCGCGGAGCGGGCGCCATACTTGAGGCGAGACTTGATCCCAAGCGCGGGAGCGTGGCGACGGTTTTGGTGAAAAACGGCACTATAAGGGTCGGGGACCCTTTTGTAACCGGAACAAGCTGCGGGAAGGTAAAGGCGCTTATAGACGACTGCGGCCATAGGGTCGAGTCTATAGGGCCTTCTATACCGGCTGAGGTTATGGGCATAAGCGGCATCCCCCCCCAGGCGGGCGATTTATTCAATGTCACCGAGTCGGAGCGGGAAGCCAGGCATATAGCCGAAAAAAGGCGCATGGCTATGCGCGAGGATTCTTTCGCCCATCAGAAACACGTCAGCCTGCTGGCTCTCAAATCGCAGATACAGCAGAAGCTTTTAAATAACCTCAAAATAATCCTCAAGACCGACGTGCAGGGATCTTTGCAGGCCATAAAAGATTCGCTTGAGAAGCTTTCCACTTCCGAAGTGTCCATAACGGTAATCCATTCGGGAGCCGGAAATATTAATGAATCGGATATACTTCTTGCAAAAGCCAGCGACGCCATAGTTCTGGGTTTTCATGTGGGAGTAGACACGCGGGCGGCGGAGGAGGCCGACCGGGCCGGAGTGGAAATAACCCGGTATGAAATTATTTACGACTTGCTTAATGACGTTAAGGCGGCTATGAACGGAATGCTGGCTCCCGAAATAGTCGAGACGGTTACCGGTAAAGCGGAAGTGAGGCAGGTGTTCGCGCTGAGTTCGGGAAAGATAGCCGGCTGTCTTATCAAAGAAGGGAAAATTACGCGCGGGCAGGAAATCCGCCTTATGCGCGCCGGCAAACAGGTTTTTAAGGGAAAAGCCTCTTCTCTTAAACGTTTCAAAGAGGATGTAAAAGAAGTCGACAAGGGATTTGAATGCGGAATTATGTTCGACGGATTCAAGGAATTCCTTGCCGGAGATTTCATCGAAGCTATAACAAAAGAGACGAAAATCCGTCGATTGGAAGAATAGTCATAAGAAGGCAGATGGTAGCCGGGAGAAGGTAGATGGAAAAACCAAACAGAATATGGAAGGCAAAACCGGAAAAACGGGAAAAAATTTGTTTTTTTGTATTTTCCTTTCTGTTTACCATCTACCGTTTACCGTTTACCGTTTTTCTTCTTCATAAATATGCCTCCTTCATTTAAACGCGCAGACAGGCTTAAAGAGGTCCTGCTTAAGGAAATAACCGATGTCGTTTCCCGTATTAAAATAAAGGATCCCAATATCGCCGAATTTCTCACTTTTACCGGCATAGAGCTTTCTGAGGATATCCAAACATCGGTTGTTTTTTTCTCCGTATTCGGAAGCGATGAGGCGAAAGAAAGAACGGCGGTTTCGCTCAATAAGCACAGAGGGTTTATACGGCAAAATCTGGGCAAGCGCCTGACTTTAAGGCGCATACCCGACATAACTTTTAAGTTCGACTCCACCCCCGAAAAAGCGGCAATAATAGAAAATATTTTTTCGCAGATACATTCTGAAAATGCCACCGGCGATAAAAAATAACAAAACAGCTGAAACTTTATTTTCCAGCGAATTGCGCAGGATAGCGAATGCCCTGCAGTCCGGAAAAAGATTTTTTCTTGCCGGGCATCTTAATCCAGACGGAGACACGCTGGGGTCTTCGCTGGCTTTGGCTTCCGTCCTGAAGCGTATGGGCAAATACGCATATATTTACAGCGCGGACCCGGTACCGGAGAATCTTGAGTTTATGCCCGGCATACGCGCCGTGCACGTCGGCAGGCTTCCCCGCGGGAAATTTGACGCCGTAGTGCTTCTTGAATGCTCAAACCCGGGCCGGTCCGGCAGTCTCAAGGGCATTGAAAAAAGGGCCGGCTGTCTTATAAATATAGACCATCACCGGACGGCTGAAAACTATGGTGACATAAACCTTATTGACTCCTTTTCTTCTTCAACCGCCGAACTTATATATCAGCTTTTTTACCAGATGCGGGTCAGCCTTACCGCAAGCGAGGCGACATGTCTTTATATCGGGATCGCCACTGATACCGGACGCTTTCATTATCCCGCAACCCGGCCGCATACTTTTGAGACCGCGGCGCGTCTTCTTGAGGCCGGAGCGAAAGCGGCCATGGTCAACAACCATATCTATGCCACCCGCGCTTTTCCGGCCGTAAAACTTCTGGGCAGGGCGTTGGAAAAACTTGAACTGCTTCATTCCGGCCGATTAGCGGTTTCGGTTTTAACCAAATCGGATTATGAAAGCCTGAATGCGGAGTCCCAGCACAGCGAGGATATCGTAAATTACGGGATAATGATACCCGGGGTGAAGGTTTCGGTTTTAATACGGGAAGAGAATGTTATAGGCGTTAATTTCCGCTCCAAGGGAAAACTTGATATCAGCGCGGCCGCCAAGCGTTTGGGCGGAGGCGGGCACAGAAATGCCGCCGGATGCAAGCTTAAAATGCCACTGGAGAAGGCCCGGGCGAAAATCCTCAAAGAGATTTCCACCTTTTTTTAACCTTCTTTTTACCTTTCATGACTTCGGATATAAACGGAATTTTTCTGCTGGATAAACCTTCGGGGTGGACCTCCCACAGGGCGGTGGAAATTCTGCGCCGCGGTTTGAAATTTAAAAAAATCGGCCATGCCGGAACTCTTGACCCCTCAGCCACCGGACTTCTTATAATGCTTGCCGGCTCCGCGACCAAACTTCAGAGCGGTTTTCAGCTGTGCTCTAAAACATACTCGGCCGTAATCCGGTTCGGCATTGAAACGGACACATGGGATGCGGACGGCAAAATCGTGTCCGAGTCTGCTGTCCCTGAGCTGGACGAAGAAAAAATAAGCGCATTGCTGGGGCGTTTCTCGGGAAAAATAGTTCAGCGGGTCCCCCCCTATTCCGCTATGCGCTATAAGGGAACAAGGCTTTATGAAATCGCGCGGCAGGGTCGCAGTGTCCCTGAAATAAAAAAGGAAGTGGAGATAAAAAAAATCCGGTTTTTGCAATGGCAGGCGCCGGACCTTTCCGCGGAGATAGAATGTTCCGGCGGGACATACGTGCGCTCTGTAGCTTACGAGGCGGGAAGGATGCTCGGCTGCGGAGCGCATTTAAAGAGCTTAAGGCGCCTTAAAGCGGGTTTCTGGAGCGTGGAAGAGGCTGTTTCGGGCAGTTTTCTTGAAAAGGCTTCCGCGGATGAACTGCTTTCAAAGATGATTCCCCCTCCTTTCCAGGGAGAAGGTAGATGGAAGACGGTAAACGGAAAAGGAACTGCTTTCAAAAATGATTCCCCCTCCCTTCCCTCCCCCCCAGAGGGGGAGGGTTAGGGTGGGGGGGCGCTTTCCAAAGAACCTTATGGAAAATTATATAACTCTGGGCACGTTTGACGGCGTGCATCTGGGGCATAACAGTGTGGTAAAGTCCCTGATACGGCATTCCCTTAAGGCCGGATGCAGGAGCCTTGTCGTATATTTTAAGCAGTCTCCCAAAAGCGTGCTCAGCGGAAAGTCCGGGCTTATAACGCTTCCGGAGGAAAGAGCCGGGCTTCTGCGCGGGCTTGGGGCTGATGCGGCGGAACCGCTTGAATTTACGCCCGAAATGGCTTCGATGGACCACCGCCGGTTTTTCAAGGAAGTTCTGCTTAAACGTTTCAGGATGCGCGGCCTGCTTGCCGGAAGGGATTTCGCTTTCGGAAAAAACAGAAAAGGGGACGTAAGATTTCTTAGAAGGGCGTGTAAAACGGCCGGGGTGCGGCTTAAAATCCTTCCTTTTGTGACTTCCGGCGGACACAAAATTTCCTCTTCGGCCGTACGTGTTCTGCTTAAAAACGGGGATATCCGCACCGCAAACCGCTGGCTCGGCAGACATTACGAAGTCGCGGGAAAAGTAATAAAAGGCGCGGGCATAGGCAGGCTTCTTGGGTTCCCTACGGCAAATATAGCGGCGGCTCCGTCAAAGATACTGCCTCCCGGTGTGTTCGCAGTGAAAGTCCGTTTGGGCCGTGACATGTATTTCGGAGTAGCCAATGTGGGTGTAAGGCCTACGATAGGGAGCCTCGGGGGAAAACTTCTGCTCGAGGCGCACATCCTGGATTTTTCGCGCATGATCTACGGCAGAATATTGAAAGTGGAATTTTTAAAACGGATCAGAGGCGAGCGCAGATTTGCCGGACGGGAAGCTCTCCAAAGCCGAATCCTAAAGGATATAGCCGCCGCGCGTAAATTTATATTAAGAAGGTAAACGGTAGACGGTAAACAACAAAAAGAAAATCCAACTGCTATGTTCGTAGACAGTAGATAGTATAGGGGGATAGCGCTCTAATTTTGCCGTCCTCTTACCCAATCTCAAAATCTCGTAATCTCGTTTTATTCCCGCTGTCCAGCTATTTTCCGGCTATCTTTCTTTTGATGAATTTTCCGGAAAATTTTCGGGAGGTCAATTCACCTCTTTCGGCGATCACGTCCCCGCGCAGTATCGTGTATTCGGGAAAGCCCCTGAGTTTCATGCCCTGATACGCCGACCAGTCGCAGTTGTGCTTCAATTTTTTGTAGTCGACCAAAACGGCTTTTCGGGGATTTATAACAGCCATATCCGCGTCGGAGCCGGGAGCGAGACTTCCTTTTTGCGGATATAAACCCATTATTTTGGCGGGGTTGGAGCATAAAGTCTGAACCATTCGGGTCAGCGTTATTTTTTTTTGCGTTACTCCGCGCGTGTAAATTAACGGGAGCAATGTTTGCGTTCCCGGAATACCCATAGGTATTTTTGAAAAATCGCGGTTCCACGAGTTTTTTTGTTTTTTTGTGAAGGAGCAGCTGTCCGTCGCAATGACCGATACGGCGCCTGAAGACAGCGCATTCCACAGTTTCCGGCTGTCGTTCGGTTTTTTTACTTGCGGGCAGGTGGCAAAAAAATGGCCGTTTTTTCGTTTGAAAACAGAGTCGTCAAGCGTGAGATACTGCGGGCAGGTTTCGCCGGTTATATTCCCCCCCGCTTTTTTAGCGGCATATAAAAGCTCCGCGGATTTGCCCGCCGAAAGATGTACGAAATAAAGCCGTCCTCCGGTGATTTCAGCCCATGTTATGGCGCGTCTTACCGCTTCCCATTCCGTAAAATCCGGCCTTGACAGGCTGTGGCCTATCGCTCCGGTATTTTCGGCGCGGTATTTTGCGGCAAGATAATTTATTATGTCTCCTGATTCGGCGTGGACGCAGATAAGCGCCCCTGTTTTTTTTGAGCATTCAAGAGCCTGAAAAAGGTCCGCGTCGCCGGATCTCATGCCTCTTTCTTCATAAATCATGAACATTTTGAAGCTTGGAATTCCTGATTTTATCGCCTCTTTTATCTGATCTTCGGGATTTTTAAGGCTTTTCCATGAAGGTATGACGCAGTGGAATGAATAATCAACCGACATCCGGCCCTGAGCCTGTTTCATCCGGCCGCGTATTCCCTTGACAAGGGGCGTTCCCGGCGGCTGGGTCGTGTAATCTATTACGGTGGTCACTCCGCCGCAGGCGGCCGCCTGCGAGCCGGATTTGAAATCATCGGACGTTTTAAACCTGCCCGTATCCAAGTTAAAATGAACATGGCTGTCTATTATTCCGGGAAGAACAATAAGGCCCTCGGCGTTGATGACCCGCGGGGCTTTTTTATTTTTTAACGCGCCGGCCGGGGCTATTAACCGTATTCTGCCGTCTTCAGCCAGAATATCGGCCTTTTTTATAAATTTGTCGGTTGCTACGGTTCCGTTCGTAATTATCAGTCGGTTCATTTATCAAGAAGAGGGTAAATGGCAGAAGGTAAACGGTAGACGGTAAAAGCAAAAACAAAAAAAGCATTTTTTGCTTACCTTCTTATGCTGTTTGCCTTCTACTAGCTTAATCCCGTACTCTCCCAATCTTATCTTAATGTTTTTTACCTTCTCCCGTCTACCAGCTATCGTCTCACGTTACTATGGTTTTATTTATATACTGAAAAGCTTTGATGCCGATTTTCTTCGCCGCCGCGATATTTTCCGGAAGGTCGTCCACAAAAGCGCATTCATGGGGTTTTGCTCCGGCTATTTCAAGAGCTTTTAAATATATTTCCGGCTCCGGTTTTCTGCACCCAAGCTCGTATGACAAGGCGGCTCCGTCCACCGCGTTTAAAACCGGGAACCTGCGCACAAGATACTCATAATGCAGAAGATTAGTATTTGAAAGAAGAAAAACGCGGCAGCGCCTTTTTATCCTGAGGAGCCTTGCGGTTTCTCTTGTGTTTTCATAGAACATGTCGCACCAAAAACGGCTGAATTCCTGAAAACTTAAAGTCGGGGCTATCCCCGCCGCGCAAGTTATCCTGCGGTAGTATTCTTCGGAGGATATCCGGCCTTTTTCATAGGCATAATAAATGTCCGGCTTTGAAAAAATATGCCGGATTTCATCCGGACTTTTTTGTGAAAAATCAGCGAATCTTCTCAGCGCTTTTTCAAAGTCAATGTTTATAAGCACATTGCCTATGTCGTAAAAGAAGGTGGTTATCGGCATGTTTTAGTTTCAGCGGGATTTTCTGCCTGCGGTAAGCATGAGCCAGCACAGCAAAGACGCCGACAGGAAAAAGAAGGAGCAAAGGGTCATCCATGCCCAGAATTTTTGCGGGTCCGTTTCTGTTTTAAGAACTTCAACGGCCAGATAACCCGTAAGAACTGTTACGGCCAGCCAGAATATCACAGAGAGGAGTTTAATAAGTATCATGCGCGTATTCCTGTAAAATTATACTAAATTAATCCTTTATGGAGGTTTCTAACGGCCTTTTCGGCGTAATGCGAAGGCATGAGTAGGGAGAGGCGCATATGCGAGATATTAGCGTAAGACAGCGGATATATTTTTTGTTTTTCAAGTATATTAAGCGCGCGGGCGGGCATATCGTGAAGTTTCATTATACCTGAGCCTATTATGGAGATAATGGCCATATTTCCATGTATCTGCGTATTTTTCAGGAGTTTTGCGGTAAAAGCATGTTTTTCAAAATCGGATTGAGACAGCGCAAAAAATGTTTTTCCGGCCGACGGAAAAGCCGCATGGCCGATTTTTGATTTTTTAAGAAAGTCCGCTATTTTTCCGGCTGATGCCGCGGGGGTTTGTATAATTACCAGTTCCTTATTTACGGCGATGCAGGATATGGCGGGTTTTTTGCGTCCGGTTAAGCCGGTTTTGCATATCCATGTGCCCGGTTCGGAAAAAAATGAAGAGCGCACATGAAGCGCTACATCCGCTTCGCGCGCCGCTTTTATTGATTTTGCCTGCATAACCTGCGCTCCCGCGCAGGCAAGCTCAAGCATTTCTTCGTAGGAGATCCGGCCTAATTTTTTAGCCTGAGGCGCTATCCTGGGGTCCGCGGTATAAATGCCTTTTACATCCGTGTATATCTCGCAGGCGCCGGCTTTTACCGCCGAGGCGACAGCCACGGCCGTAAGATCAGACCCCCCCCGTCCGAGAGTTGTTATTTCACATTGAGGGCTTATCCCCTGAAACCCGGCGACAACGACGATTTTCCCCTTTTCCAGTTCCCGCAGTATTTTTGAGGGCTTTATGCCGGTTATGGCGGCATTTGCGTATTTTCCGTCGGTTGTAATCCCCGCCTGCCCGCCTGTCAGAGATATGGCGTCGTATCCCCTGTCTTTTATCGCCATGGCAAGAAGCGAAATGCTTACCATTTCTCCCGTGCCTAAAAGCATGTCAAGCTCTCTTTCGTCAGGCCTTTTTGACACTCTTTTTGCGAGGCATAAGAGATCATCGGTAAGATCTGCCGGAGCCGATACTACGGCTATTACTTTATTTCCCCTTTTTCGGGCGGCAATGGCGCGGTCGGCGGCTCTCTGGATTTTGTCCAGTTCCGCGACCGATGTTCCTCCGAATTTCATCACAATTATGGACATATTATTAAGAAGAGGGTAGACGGGAGACGGTAGATGGTAGATGGAACAGAAAAGATAAAAAAACAAATAAATTTTTCATTTTGTGTTTGTCATCTCCCATCTTTTGTATATCTTCTACCATTTACCTTTTACCGTCTACCGTTTACCCTCTTTCTAATTTTCTAATCTCGTCTTTTATCCTGCGCATGGTCTGCGGAAGTTTTTTTGTTATTGCGTCTTCATCAAGGCGCAGTATCGTCCAGCCGCGCCGTTTAAGCCATTCGTCGCGCTGTTTGTCTTTCTTCTTCTGCGGGGGGTGCGAATGCCATTTCTTGCCGTCACATTCTATATTGAGCCGGCCGTTTTTGCAAAACAGAGCAAAATCCAGCCTGTATCTGCATTTGCCGTTGTGCCTTATCACATGTTCGGGTGAAAAATTCAGATTCTCGCGCTTAAGAGCGTCATAAACCGTTTTTTCAAGCGCAGGCACGTCAAAAATGCCGAGTATATCCCTTGCTTTGAGCAGTCTCTCCAGCGAGGCGTAGCCGAAGGAAATTCTCGTGGCGCTGGTATTTTTCACGGCGGGTTTAAGCTGTCTTATGTCCGACAGCGAGTATTTCAGATAGAGGCGGCGCGCATTTTTGTCTTCAGCGCAGTCAGGGAATAGTTCTTTTTTCGCGCGCAAGACATGATTTTTGACTTTTGCGTAAAAACGTATTTTCCCCGATTCTTTTCCGAATGCGGAAGGCTGATAAAAGGCTATGTGGCTGAACATGCGCGCGGGGGCATGTTCCAGCGGAATGCGGTACCATTTTTCCCTGATTACCGTTTCCAGGTCCCGCGGGGTTTTGACCACCCCGATCAGCGCCACTTTTTGTTTGTTTAGCATAGTTATATAAGACAGGCTGAAGGCTGAAGACTGTTAGCCTGAAGGTACTATAAGAAACTAATAGCCTTCAGCCTTCAGTCTATCTTCTGCCTGCTGTTCTACATTCTGGCTGCGCAGTACCTGGCTGTTTGTATGAAAGCTTCCGGAAATATGCCCATAAACAAGGTGAGCGCGCATGACGCGGCCAGCGTTATATTTATATACAGACTTGTGCCCGCGGGCGCGGTATTTTCAGGCTGCTCAAAAAACATACGGCGCACGATGTTCATGTAGTAGTAAAAAGAAACAACGGTGTTTAGCGCCGCCAGTAAAGCCAGCCAAATATATTCCGGGGTATTCATCGCCGACGCGAACATGTAAAATCTTCCGGTAAAACCCGCCAGGGGCGGCATGCCTGCAAGTGAAAGAAGTGAAATAGTCATCATTGCGCTTAGCGGAAGCGAACGTTTGGCAAGTCCGTTGAATCCGTCCAGCTCGTATGAACCGCAGGCTTTGCCCGCCATTGCAGCGTTGGCGTGCTTGCCCGCCATTCAGCGTTGGCGGGCTTGCCCGCCGATGCTGTGTGGCGGGATTTGCCCACGGCTATCGCCGCCGCGAATGCTCCCATGTTCGCCGCAAGATACGCGATAAAATATAAAAGAACTCCTTCTTTTCCGATGCTGTCCGCTGTGGTTAATCCTATGAGCATATAGCCGGCCTGCGCGATGGAGGAATAGGCAAGGAGCCTTTTGATATTGGTTTGGAACAGCGCGGTTAGGTTTCCGATAGTCATTGTGAACGCGGCTAGAACGGCAAAAACGGCGCTGATGTCCGAAGTGCGGTGCGGGAGCATCGTAGTAAAAATTCTCATTGCGGCTCCCAGCGCGGCGATTTTTACGGCAGTGGAAATATAGGCCGCCGAAGGCGCCGGGCCGGCTTCATACGCGTCCGGTTCCCAGAAATGGAACGGAACCATGGATATCTTAAAGCCGAAGCCTGCCAGCAGGAAAAGAATTCCCATCAGATATGCCGGATTCGCCGTATTAAGCGGCGCTCCGGCCGTTTGCGCGGTGATGCTGAACGTGCCCGCGGCCGCGTAAAAAAGGGATATGCCGTAAACGGTCACCGCCGAGGAAATCGCTCCCATCAGGAAATATTTCAATACGCCTTCCGCTGATTTGGGGTTTTTTCTGTCCAAACCAGCCAGAATAAAACAGCATATGCTTGTCAGTTCAAGCGACAGAAATATGTATATGAGATCTGTCGCGCCCGCAAGAAGCAGAAGTCCGGTTGAAGCCCAAAGCATGGCGGCGGTATAACGGCCCGCATTCCTGCCTGAAGGCAGAGGGTAATCATAAGACAGCATAAGCGCCAGTATCGCGGATATAATGACCAGTGTTTTGATTAACAGAACGGCGGGGTCGAGCAGCCACATGTTTCCTGTTCCCGCAGCCGCGCGGGCCGTTTGAGCCAGCGTCACAGCCAATGCGGCGGCTGAAAATAGTATGCCCGTATTGTAAATGAGTTTTTCGCGTTTTTTACCCAAAAACGAACTTACAAGCAGTATTATAAGACCCGCTGAAGCAAGAATTATTTCCGGATAAAGCAAAGATAAATTAGACATATAATAAGAGGGTAGATGGTAAACGGTAGACGGTAGATGGTAAAAAGATGGGAGCGAATAAGAGAGCAGACGGTGAAAGATAAACAGTGGGCGGCAAAATAAAAACAGACATGGACTCCCTTCTGTTTATGTTTTTTCGTCCACAGTTCCCCGTCTTTTTTCCCCTTTTTGTTTTCCCTGTCCCGTCTCCCATCTACCGTCTCCCGTCCCAAACAATTCCTTAAACGCAGTTGAGTTTGGGACTGTCCCATTCTCATGGCTTTTTCGGAAAGAATGGGACGTTTACCGGTTCTTAATTTATTTCAGCGTTTCCGCCAGAGCGGATACCGCCGGATTTATTACATTAAGACAGACATTGGGCCATATGCCCAGCAGAAGCGTCAGAGCCGCCAGCGGCGCGATTGAAATGATTTCCCGCGCGTTCATGTCCTTCATTTGCGCCCACCGCGGATTGAGTTCTCCGAGAAATATTTTTTCAATCATCTTGAGGAAAAACGCCGCGGTTATTATCGTTCCCGCTATTCCGGCGGCGGCATAATAAGGCCACGCGGAAAATGCGCCCATAAAACACAGAAATTGGCCCGCAAATCCCGCCAAGCCGGGAACTCCGAATGCCGCCATTGACTGCAGTATCATAAATCCCGTGTAGACGGGAAGCCTGGCGCCGAGTCCTCCGAAATCTTCTATGCCGCGCATCTGACTGCGGTCTTCTATAACGCCGGTTAGGAGCAGCAAAGACCCTATTATCACGCCGTGCGCCGCCATGAGTAAAAGCGCGCCGTTAAATCCTTCCGCAGACATTGCCGCAATGCCCAGCATACAGCAGCCCGTCTGGCTTATTGAAAAATATGCCGTCATACGCTTGATGTCTTTCTGCGCCATTGCCGCAAGAGCTCCGTAGAGTATATTTATCACCGCTATGATTACCAAAAAAGGCAGGAAAAGTTTTGCGGCGGCGGGAAGTATGGGAAAAGAGATCCGCAGGAGTCCGTATAGGCCTATTTTAAGGAGTACTCCGGCCAGCATAACGCTTACTCCCGCCGGAGCTTGCGTATGCGCGGATGGAAACCATGTGTGAAACGGAAAAGCCGGTATTTTTACGGCAAACGCCAGATACAGGGCGGCGAACACCCAAAGCTGAAATTTGAGCGTGAATGCGGCGTTTTGCTTTGCCAGTTCCAGCAGGTCGAATGTATGCGGGGTTGAATTGAAATAGAGCGCCAGCATGGCCAGGAGCATGAACACGCTTGCGAAAATCATGTGTATAAAAAACTTCATGGCGGCGTACTCTTTTTGCCGTCCGCCCCATATGCCTATCAGGAAATACGCGGGCACAAGGGTGATCTCCCAGAAAACATAAAAAAGAAAAAAATCCAAGGCCATAAATACGCCCAGCATGCCTGTTTCAAGGATCAGAAACCAGAAAAAAAATTCTTTTGTCCGTTCGGTAATATTAAGGGAGTATATCAGCGATACGAGAGTAAGAAGCGCCGTGAGCGCGGTCATTACAATGGAAATGCCGTCTATCCCGAGATGATAGCTTATGCCGAAGGCCGGTATCCAATTCATTTTTTCCGCAAACTGCATGCCTGAGGCCGCCGGATCAAAACCGCGCCAGACAAACCCGCATAATACCAGAGCCATGGAGCCTGCCGCCAATGCCGCGCCCTGAATGGTTTTGGTCATGCGGCCCGGAATGACAAGTATTATAGCGGCGCCGGCAAGCGGCGCGGCCAGTATGAGCGATAATATAGGCATTTTATGCTCTCCTAAAGACGGTAGATGGAAAACGGTAAACGGTAGACGAAAGAGAAAAAACAATAAATGTTTTTGTTTTGCCGTCTCCCATCTACCTTCTATCCTCTTTTTAATTCTAAACTCTAAACTCTAAACTCTAAATACAAAATTCTAAACTCGAAACCAATCCTACATTGAAAAAGCGGCGGCGGCAAAAAGCGAGACCGCTATCGCAATGACCAGAAGATAATTCTGCGCAAAACCTGTCTGCGCAAATCTTGCCGTTTTCCCGAGCGCAAAAACAGCCGTTCCCAGCGCTTCAACGGCTTTATCCGCGGCATTATCGTCCAGCCATGCGCTGAATCTGCTTAGCCTATCCGCAATTAAAGCCCAGCCGTCTATGAATATGCGGTCAAAAAATTCAAAATCAATTTTATAAAGGATCTGCGCCGTCCGCCCTGAAATATACGCCAGTTTCAGGAAAAAGGCGTCAAACCCGAAACTGCTTTCAATGATGCGGCGGAGCGTTCTCATTTTCTCCCGTAAAATTTCAGGGATATCAGGCCTTATCTGGTATAAATATACTCCGATTCCCATAAAAGCCGCCGAAACCGAAATTGAGACGGCAGTTTTTAAATATTCCGTAAGGCGCAAGGGCGCTTGAAGCCCTGAATCGATGTAATAATTCAAAAGTCCGTTATGTGAAAGCGTCCAGCCCAAAACAAGAGAAAGCATAGCGAGGAATATTATGGGGAATGCCATCGTGTGGGGAGTTTCAGCCGCTGTTGAATATCCCGCAGTGTTTTTAGACCGGGCGTGAAATGTCGTAATAAATACGCGCGCCATGTACAGGGAAGTAAAGGCTGAAGTAATCAAGGCCGGAATATAAAGGCTGTAACCTTGCGCTAATGCGGTTTTGAGCGTCTCGGTTTTTGAAAAGAAACCGGAAAAGGGAGGGATTCCTGAAACCGCAAGCGCTGCGAAAAGGAACGTCCACCAAGCTGTCGGTATTTTCTGTCTTAGGCCTCCCAATTTTCGGATATCATTTGTTCCTGCGTAATGTATTACCGCGCCTGCCGCCAGAAACAAAAGAGCCGTGAGGTATCCGCTGATTATAAGATGAAAAATGCCGGCGTTGAGCCCCCCCGCCCCCAACGCGAGCAGAATACAGCCTAGCTGCGATACGGCGGAAAACGCGATCACGCGTTTTATGTCAAATGAAACAAGCGCTATTGCCGCGCCCATAAAAGCCGTGACGGCTCCCGTCCATGTCATAACCTGCATAATATCCGGAGACAGCGTATATAAGGGATAAAGCCTTGCGATCATATAGATACCGGCCGCCGGCATGGCGGCGCCGTGGACAAAGGCGGAAACAGGAGACGGAGCTTCCATAGCCGGATGCATCCAGACAAAAAAAGGAGCCTGGGCTGATTTGCCCATTGCGCCGATAAAAAGAAGCAGTCCCGCCGCTCCGGCTGTTTGAGGGGTAAGAAAACCGAGATTGGCATGGTTTATTATCTGCGGGATGCGGAAAGTGCCGCAGTTTGCGAAAAGGCACAAAATTCCCGCAAAAAATCCCAAATCCGCAAGTTTTGCGGTCATATAAGATTTTCGTCCGGCGTATGCCGTCTGAGTTCTTTCCAATCGGAAACTGATGAGAAGGTAGGAACAGATGCCGGTCAGTTCCCAGCACATAAAAAATACCAGCATATTGTCGCACATTACCAGCCCCAGCATCGCTCCTGAGAAAAGGGAAAGATAGGCATAGTAGCGGTTGAATCTGCCGTCATCGCGCATATAGCTCAGCGAATATATCTGGACAAGCAGGCTTAGCATGGTGATCAGCATAAGCATGGAGATAGTCAGGCCGTCTACATATACGCCCATGGTTATCTCAAATATACCGGTGGAAAACCATTTTATATGCGCCTCATGGGGAAGGCTGAGAGTTCCTTTAATCAGCATGGCGAAAATAAACAGGGAATGCAGGAAACTCCAGCCGGAAACGGCGATGCCTATTTCCGCGCCTTTTGCCGGAAACCGTTTGCCGAAAGCCGATATCACGGCAAATGCGGATAGATTTATGAGCGGGAGAAGATAAACGTATTCAATCATAATGAAGAAAGGTATTTAGCCTGCCCGCCCGCCGGCCGTCGAGGCAGGAAGGCTGGTAGTCTTCACCCTTTTAGGGTGTTGTATTTCTCAATATAAACGCTTCGGGTATTTTTATAAATTGCCAGTATAAGCGCGAGTCCCACCGCGGCCTGCACCGCGGCTATGGTAATCGTGAATATAACCGCGGCGTCTCCAAGATTGCCGTCCGGATATTTAAAACGGTTAAAAGCCGCAAAGTTTATGCCGGCGGCATTAAACATCAATTCAATGGACATGAGCACTGTTACAATATTGCGCCTCGCAAGAGCTCCGAAGAGCCCTATTGCGAATAATACCGCTGAAAGCATCATGTAATGCGTTAAAGTCATGGTAAATTCTAATCGCTTCTGCTTCTTGCAAACATCGTCGCCGCGATAATCGCGGCGGCCAGTATCAGGGAAATAATTTCGAACGGCACGGCATATTTTATAAAAATCGTTTCTGCAAGCGCCTGCGCGGTCGGAGACAGAGCCTTCAACTGCCGGATTTTTTCGAAATATACCGCCGCTTTCCAGAACATCAGCAGAAAAACCGCGCATATAACAACGGCGGCCAGCCATTGCTCGTTAATTCCAGCCGGTGAAAAATCAGCCGTTTTGCCGGAGATAAGCGCGGCAAAAAGAATTATTACGGCTATTCCGCCGGTGTAAATCAATATCTGCGCCGCGAAAAGAAAATCGGAGCCGGTTAAGGCGAAGATCCCGCCTATCGCCGCAGTGCATAAGCCGAGGCAGAGGGCATTATGGAAAATATTACGCATAGCGACTACGCCCAAAGCCGAAGCTATAATGGTAAAAGCGAGAAAGTAAAATACAATTTGTTCCATATTACAAGAGAATGAATCCTGCTGCGATTATATTTATAAAACAGACAGGCAGCAGAATTTTCCAGCTGAAATCCATAAGCATATCGGCCCTGAGTTTCGGCAATATCCATCTGACCCTGATAAATAGAAACATTACGGCCGCAGTTTTGCTGAGAAACCACAGCCAGCCGGGCAGAAAGTCCAGAAACGGAAACAGGGGGCCGGTTCCTCCCAGAAAAAAAACAGCGGTCAGGCAGGAGGAAAGCAGAATATAAGCTGATTCGGCGGTAAACAACATCGCCAATTTGATCCCCGAATATTTGGCGGCAAATCCGCCCGCAAATTCCGATCCCGCCCCGGACATATCAAGGGGGGCTCGATTCGCTTGAGCCATGGAGGATATCAGGAAAATAAGAAAAGCCGTTTGCCCGACAAACGGATAGAAAACAAACCATTTCGGCATGCAGTGCGCCCAATATCCCGACTGCGACGCGGCTATTTCTGAAAGGCTGAGCGTTCCGGCAAGCATTATTACGGGAATAACCGAGAAAATCCTGGGGATTTCATAAGAAACCAGCTGGACGGCTCCGCGCAGTTCCCCGAGAAGAGAATATTTGCTTGATCCAGCCCATCCGGCCATTATCAAACCTATGGCGGACAGGTCTCCTGCCGCAAACACATAGAGCGCTCCTATGCTTATATCGGCGAATATCAGTTCTTCGCCGAATGGTATGGGCGCAAACGCGGCTATGGCGGGAATTAACGCGATGACAGGCGCGAGTAAATGAATTTTTTTGTCCGCGGATTCAGGCGGGATATCTTCTCTTAAAAAACGCTTTACCGCTTCGGCGGCGGTATTAAGCCGTCCATTCCATCCCCCGGACCTGATGCGCTTTGATATTTTTCGTTCGAGCCATGCTAAAAAGAACGCGTTTACAAACGTCAGCGCTATTATTATCAC
>CAZFMJ010000061.1:0-18026 GCA_964520045.1 uncultured Elusimicrobiales bacterium
GCTCATGCCCAGCGCGATCTTCATCGGATTCACCGGCACGCCGCTCTTGAAGCAGGACAAGCAGACCAGCTTCGAAGTCTTCGGCGGCTACATCCACACCTACAAGTTCAGCGAAGGCGTGGAGGACAAGGTTATTCTCGACTTGTTGTACGAAGCGCGGGACATCGACCAACGGCTTGGCTCCGAGGAGAGAATCGATGCCTGGTTCGATGCCAAGACCAAAGGCCTGAACGAGTGGCAGAAGGCCGCCTTGCGAGAGCAGTGGGGCACGATGCAAAATGTCCTCAGTTCCCGCTCGCGCATGGAGCGCGTGGTGCAGGACATCATCTTCGACTTTGGCGTGAAGCCGCGTCTCTCCAACCAGCGGGGAAACGCGATTCTCGTGGCATCCAGCATCTTCGAGGCGTGCAAATACTTTGAGCTGTTCCAGAAGACCGTGTTCAAGGGCAAATGCGCGGTGGTGACTTCCTACAACCCGCAGGCCCAGGACGTGACGCTGGAAGAAACTGGCGCCAACACCGAGACCGACAAACAGTTCCTCTACAACACATATACTGCGCTGCTGAAAGATGTTGAAGCGCAGCCGGGCAAGTCCAAAACCGAGACTTACGAGGATAATGCCAAAAAGTTATTCAAGAAACAGCCCGCCAATATGAAGTTACTGGTGGTGGTGGATAAACTGCTCACCGGATTTGACGCGCCGCCCTGCACCTACCTCTACATCGACAAGAGTATGCAGGACCACGGCCTTTTCCAGGCCATTTGCCGCGTCAACCGGCTTGACGGCGACGACAAAGAATTCGGCTATATTGTGGACTACAAAGACCTTTTCAAGAAAGTTGAAAATGCCATCGCGGTTTACACCTCCGAGCTGGATCACAGCGCTGGCGGTGCCGCCCCCGAAATTTTACTGCAAGATCGGTTGACCAAGGGCCGCGAACGGCTGGACAACGCACTGGAAGCCGTCGCGCTTTTATGCGAGCCGGTGGAGCCGCCGAAGGGAGAGCTGGAGCACATCCACTACTTCTGCGGCAATAATGAGGTTGCGACAGAACTGGCCGAGCACGAGCCCCAGCGTGTCGCGCTCTACAAGGCCACGGTGGCGCTGGTGCGTGCCTATGCCAACATTGCCGACGAACTGGATGCCGCAGGGTACAGTGTTACCGAGATTTCCCGCATAAAGCAGGACCTCGCGCGCTATCTGAACCTGCGCGAGATCATCCGCAAGGCGAGCGGCGAAACCATCGACCTCAAAGCATATGAGGCGGACATGCGCCACCTCATAGACACCTACATTGAGGCTGACGCGCCGAGGACGATTTCACCGTTTGGAGACATGCCGCTGCTGGAACTGATTGTAAAGTCGGGCATCGCCGAAGCGATCAGAAACCTGCCCGGCGGGATCAGAGGCAATAAAAATGCCGTCGCCGAGACGATCGCCAACAACGTCCGCAGAAAGATCATCAAAGAACACCTGAATGACCCGGCTTACTACGACCGGATGTCGAAGTTATTGGAAGAAATCATCGCCGACCTGAAAGCCAGGCGCATTGAATATAAGGAGTACCTTAAACGCATCGCCAAAATTGCGGAGCAAGTCCAGAGCGGTCAGGCGGAAGATACGCCTGAGCCACTCAGGAAGAGTCCAGGCTTGCGCGCTCTCTATAACAACTTGCAGGTGCCTGACAATCCTAGTCATGCGGGAGTCATCTGCGATGTGACCGCCGCTGTGACTACGGCGTACGGAACCGCGAAAGATCCGAGACTCGCTCTTGCATTGGCCATTGATGCGGTGGTGAAACGGGTTCGACCAGACGACTATCGCGGGAATACCCCCCGCGAGAATGTGATCAAGAGCGCACTGATGCCGCTCATGAACGATGATATGAGCGAGGTCGAGCGTATTTTTCTTATCATTAAGCAGCAGCGGGAATACTGATGCCGACAACCATAGAACTGGGTGGTACCGCCTTGGACGTGTTGAGGAAGGACATTAAGAATGTCCATCTGAGCGTCTACCCGCCTACCGGTAAAGTACGCATCTCAGCTCCCGCGCGGATGAGCATGGACACGATCAGGCTCTTCGTAATCTCCAAGCTTGGCTGGGTCCGGCAGCAGCAGAAGAAGCTGCGCGAGCAGGAACGTGAGAGCCAGCGCGAGTATCTAGACCGCGAGAGCCAATATGTCTGGGGCAGGCGCTACCTATTGAAATTGGCAGAGGAAGATGCCGCTCCCAGTGTGCAGATCTGTCATTCTAAGCTAATACTATGTGTTCGCTCTGGGACTGACGTGACAAAACGGGAAGAGATTATTTCCGATTGGTACCGCCGACTTCTTAAGACCGCAGTTCCGTCACTAATTGAATTGTGGGGGGCTCGACTTAGAGTCACGGTGAATGATTTTTATGTGCAGCAGATGAAGACCCGATGGGGTAGCTGCAACCCGCATGCTCACACTATCCGATTGAATACCACGCTCGCCACTAAGCCCAGGGAGTGCTTAGAGTACATAGTAGTGCACGAAATGGTTCACCTGATAGAGCCCACGCACGGACCAAAGTTTCTTGCGTTAATGGACCGCGTCATGCCGAACTGGCGTGACACACGCGAACTCCTCAATCGCCTCCCAGCGAGGCATGAGCGGTGGAACTATTGAGGGAAACGTACGCGTCAATTTCCTATGCAGCAAAATCAGGGGACACCATACTCATTTACGCCGATACAGCCTTTGATTTCTTAATTTTCCTGCGATTACGCGCCAACGCAGGAATAGTGAGGGTAGCGCGGAGGGAACCGCTTCTCACAAATTAAAAGATTTTTTTAAGGACAGGAGGGGACTGGATCCTCCTCCTACACCCCGCTGACGGCGGGCTTCGGAGAGACATGCTCTCCTTCGCCTTGCCAATGGCGGGCTACGGAGGAGCAAACCGATTGGGACATTTCGGGGATGACGGGAAGGAACGGCAAAGAGGACTGGATTCCCTCCGAACAACCGGCGGGCGAGCCGGTTTCCGCCGGAACGACGGTTTTTTCGCCCCCACCTCAATCCTCCGCTTTCAGCGGCTTTAACCGGACACTGTATTATGGTATATTCTCTAACGCAGGGCGACGCGCGGGATTATATGGGCAAAGGGGAACCTTCATGAACAAAAGCATCACATGGCTGGCGTTGATATGTCTGTTGGCCGGCCTCGCGCCGCGCATGGCATTCGCGAGCGGGCAGGCGCTCCACCTGATGATCGCGAGCAAGGCGATCAAAAAGATAAAATCCGCGGGCCTTGACAAGCTGCTGGATGAAAAGCGGAGATGGTTCCTGTCGGGCTCCATATTCCCGGACTCCGGAGCCGGCGAGAAGGGGTTTTCCGATTTCCTCCACGGCAAAAAATTTCTGAACGCCTATGCCGGCTATGTCGTAGAGACCTGCGGCAAGGACTTCAACACGCACTGCAGGGACCGGATGGCGCATTTCCTCGGCGTCCTGACTCATATACGGACGGACATAAGATTCGACCGCTACTTCGTGACAAGAGTCAAGAAGGAGTGTAAATTCAAGGACGTATCCGACTCCGCGCAATACTGGGCGGACAACCACCTTGACCCTATCGCGGTCTGCAAGCACCGGGATTTCGGCGAGCATTACGGCCTGACCTTTATCGAGAAGGTCGAATATCCCGACGATACTTTGATAGCCGTCTTCGCGAAAGCGGAAGGGGACAAAGACTACGACAAGCACGCCCTCAGGAAAGGGATCGAAAAACAGACGGCTCTCCTTAAGAAAGAGTTCACGCTCAAGGACGCGGGCATTTTCTGCGAGACCTACCTGGCGCTGTCCTCCCCGGCCAACGACCTCGTGGATAAGTTCGGCGCCAAAGATTGCGATTGCGGAGAGATCGGGCGGAGCAAGGGCTGCACCTGCAACTACTGGGATCAATGCGAGTGGGGCTCAAAAGAGGAACACTACTATTCGGGCAACAAAATAGAGGGGAGCGTGGACGACATCGGACAGGATGTCATGCCCGAATGGCTGGAAACGACGTATGACGCGCTGATGGACGCCATAAAGAAGGGCAAGGAGACTCCGGTCTTTGAAAAAAAGGGAAAGTGGCCGGATCAAGATTTGTGCCGGATGTGGGAACCGGATTCGGCGAAGCACTGCCAATAGCCGTCCGCCGGCAAAAGCCGCGATAAATTTTATAAAACATGGAGACGCATTATGCTTCTTCCTTCCGCCGCCGGAATCCGCTGGACATGGGCGCTGCTGGCCGCCGCTCTCGCCGGCTGCGCGGCCTCCGGGCCGCGTATGCAGGCCCAAAACGGCCTTTCCGGTCCTGACCGGCTTTCGTCCATCCCTGTCTCGCGCCTCCTGCCCCCGGCGGACAGCAAGAAGGCGTCGGACATCAACATCCGCAAAGGCATCCCGACCCTTCAAAAAGGGGACTACAGGAAGGCGTCGAAAGAGTTCAATCAGGCTCTGCGCACCGATCCCTCCAACTCTAATTTCCAGTTCCTGAACGGGCTGGCATACCACCTTATGGCGGAAAACGGCGACGCCAGCAACTACGAGCAGGCCATGATCGCCTACGACCTGGCCCTCAAGTTCGATCCCGACAACTGGCTCGCTTCCCAGCAGGTGGGGCAAATATGCCTGGCCAAGAAGGACTACGCGTCGGCCCGGGAATATTTCGCCCGCGCGCTCCTTCACCAGCCGGACGACCCCGACATCCTCTACGGGCTGGCCCAGGCTTCCTATCACGACCATGACCTCCAGATGGCGCTCGCGACGATAGACCGCGCCGATACGCTGCGCCCCGGTTCCGCCCGCATCGCGGGGGCGCACGCGCTGATCTCCGCGGCCGCCGGAAAGATCACCGAAGCGAAGACGCATCTCGCCGATTACAACAAGGCCGAGCCCAATAAGGACAGGGTCGCGCGCCTCTCCGGCAAGGTGGAGGAATGGGAACGCCTGCGCGATGCCGTCGCGGATAACAAGGAGAAGGGAGTTCTCTCCCCGAAACCGCCCGCGACCGCGCCGAACGCTTCCGCCCGGACCGCCGGGCCTCCGGAGGAGGAGGCCGGCGAAGAGAAGATGGTCATCCTCGACGTGGTAATGATCAGGACCGAAGAGTACCAGACCACCAACAAAGGCGTCAACCTCCTTGAAGGCCTCATGGCGCAGTTCAGCGGCGAATACACATACAGCAAAACCTTTGAGAACGACGACCCCCCGACCGTCCAGAAAGTCCTCTCGCACAGGATCACGATCCCGGAGATCAACTATAACCTAAACATTTTCAACGCCGCGGACGACCAGAACGAGATACTGGCCCGGCCCACGCTGGTCGCGCTCAACGGGAAACCTTCGACGTTCTTCGCGGGCTCGTCCGTCGACGTCGCCATTACCGGCGCGCAGGACGTGGATCTCAAGACCATCGAAGCGGGAGTCACGCTTTCGGTGACCCCCACCTTCCTGCCGAACGGCCGCATCATGATGGAGGTCGCGGCCGGCCGGTCTTTCTTCGAAATGGGGGCCGTGGGCACGTTCAAGGAGAGCATCAGAACGTCCAAGAATACGGTGTCCGCGAACGTGGTGATGAACCCGCACCAGACCCTTATTCTGAGCGGTTTGCGCGAGAAGCAGACCACGGAGACTAAATCGGGGGTACCCCTGCTTCGCGACATCCCCCTGCTCCAATATCTCTTTTCCAACGAGAAGACCCTGGACTTCCATAAATCAGTGGTTATCCTGATAACTCCCCGCAGGCCTCATCCCGGAGTGGACAGCTCCCCGGACCAGGACCAGATACGGACGCTCCGCGGCGAGCCGCAGTATCTCAAGACGTACCGCGAGCGCTACGGACACTTGTTCGGGCAGGATACCAACATCGGACATATCTGGGGGAACCTGTTGACATACAAGGTTTTTATCGAGCTATACAAAACCGGCACTTTCGACCGCAAATGGTGGGGGGAAAAGGAACATCTTAACTCCGTCCTCCGCCGCGCGCTGAGCTTCCTGTATTACTGACGACCAGGCTGGAACGCTGGTTGAGATATTGTTTGACCGGCGTTCCCGCCCCCGTTGATTTTAACCTATGCCGCAAGCCCCAACAATAAGCATTTCGGCGCCGCTGTCTGCGTGTCATTGCGGCATTTGAGAAAGGAAGGAATTTTATGGATGCGGACTATCCCGAAGTGACGCGCGCGGTGGAAGAAATACGGACCGTTATCGCCGCGCTGGAGAAAAACGGCGGAGACTATACAGCATTGCTGCGCGCCGCGCTTTCCGATATTGAAACCGGCAACAGATTCGCCGCGAAAGAGGCCGTTTTGAAAGTCGGGGAAATGTGCCATCCCAAGTGTTTGGGAGATATCTATCTCAAAGATGTATCTTCGGCTGAATGGTTCAGCCGGCTTGAGCGGCTGGAAGCGGCATGCGCCTCCGCTTTTGAGCGTCTCGAAAACCTATAAAGGACAGCGGGACGGCTGGACCGCGATGAAGAAGGTGAGGGGGACGTAGCTTTGTTTCTTGAATATTTGGAACTATTCTCAAAGATTAAAAGATTTAATATAAAGAGGGTAGACGGAAAAGCAAAAACAGAAGATGTGAGACGGCAAGAGTAACAGAATAAAAACGCGCTTGTCTTAACATCAGGAAATGGTCACAGACGGGGGACCGTTATGGATAAGCAATTGATGATAGAATTGAATAAAAAATTTGAAGATTCTTCATACGAACAGGATGGCGTGGAATATAACTCACACCAGTTGATAAGCCATCATTTTGTTGAGGTCAACAAAACGATGCGTAAAACGAATCGGAAATATTTACCCGAACCACAGAGGGAAAAATGAAAAAACACTCCGCTATCGTTCAATTCAACACAACGAACAGCTCGTCCCTGTTTAAAAAAATCCGCGCTCTCATTGCAGCGGCGCGGACCGCGGTTGTTCGGAATATTAATATCATTCAAGTCCGCACCTGCTTTGAAATAGGACGCAGGATTGTCGAACATGAACAAAAAGGAGAAAACCGCGCTGAATATGGAAAAGCGCTATTGAAGGAATTATCCATACGTCTTTCAAATGAATTCGGCAAAGGTTTTTCCGAAAGAAATCTGGAATATATGCGGAAATTTTACCTGCAATATAAAAATCACCGTGTTATGATTTCGCAGATGCCGTCTGCGGAATTGATCGCCGATAAAGCCGGCCGAATTAGCCGCGGCGAATCAAAGAGGATTCCGCAAATACCGTCCGCGAAATCCGAAAAACTCTCATTCCGGCTGAGTTGGTCTCAATATGTTTTTCTGGTAGGGATAAAAGACCGCGCCGCGCGCAATTTTTACGAGATAGAAGCCGCCGATAATGGCTGGACATTGCCGGAACTTAAGCGGCAGTTTAACTCAGGTCTTTATGAAAGGCTGGCATTAAGCCGCGATAAAAACGGCATAAAGAAACTGGCGCAAGAAGGACAGAAAGTTAAAAAAGCGGAAGATTTGCTTAAGGAACCGTATGTGCTGGAATTTCTGGGGATGGATGAAAACGCTAAATATTCCGAAACTGATTTAGAAAGCGCCATTATCAATAAACTTGAGCATTTTCTTCTGGAACTTGGCAAAGGATTTTTGTTTGAAGCGCGGCAAAAACGATTTACCTTTGACGAAGACCATTTTTTTGTGGATTTGGTATTTTACAACCGCTTGCTCAAGTGCTATGTGCTGATCGACTTAAAAATCGGCGAACTAACACATCAGGATTTAGGCCAGATGCAAATGTATGTCAATTACTTTAACCGATACGTAAAAACAAAAAGCGAAATTTCGACAATCGGCATTATTCTTTGCCGGAAAAATAGGGAAGCTCTTGTTGAAATTACGCTTCCAAAAGACGCAAACATCCATGCCAAAGAATACCGACTCTACTTGCCCTCAAAGGAAGAATTTAAGCGCAAACTCCTTGACTGGACAAAAGACACTGGAAATTTATGATAAAAATTGAATTACGGAGACATGCCCCATAAGTATTACGGGACAGCCGGAGAAACAGCAGAAACTGGATTCCATCCGAACAACCGGCGGGCGAGCCGGTTTTCACCGGAACGAACTATGGGAAGGGAATAAAGATAAGCGGGAATATTATTTATCTGCCGTTCCCTATCTACTATATGCCATCTACTATCTACCGTCTGCTAGTCCACTTTCTGTTTCTCTGCGTTCCGCTTATCGGTCCCGCGGCGCCGGCCGCGGAGGAGGGGAGAGGGAAAGATCCGGTGAATTATGATTACATGTTCGGACGCGATTGGAATAAAAACAAACTGTTCCTGAGCTGGGCTGAGCCGCTTCAGATAAAATATTCAACAAAAATAGAGTGCGCCGGCGATATAAAACGGCGCATCGCCGATCCCGCCGACAGCATTCTCCTTTGCAGCCTGGTGGCGGCCGTAAAGCTGCCGGACAAAAACAAGCCGGCCTATATAGTCTGGGCGCTTATCAAAAGAAAAACGCGCAGCCGTTTGGGGCATGACTGCACCTGCGGCATTATTTATCTGGATGAGAACCGCAGAATAATGCCGGATGAAAATGACCATGCGGTAAACTGCAGGTATTCCATGGAGATCGAAGACCCTTCATTCACGCCGCGGACGGTATTCCGGATCAAACGCACCGGCGACATCGGGATAGTCTATGACAACCATGGCGCCGAATGCTGGAACAGATCGGTAATACAGCAGGAAGGCAAATTTTTTAATATTGTCCACCGCATCGCGGGCGAATGTTTTGTGGACGACAGGACGGATGAGGTGACTGTTCGGAAATTTTTGGGAGATAAATAGCGAGTTAGTAAGCAATCAGGAAAGTGAGTTTCCCCCGACAGGAGTCGGGGGGGGATGAAGGCGCGAAACGCTGGTTTTTTGTTTTTTGCGATATTTTGTATACTTTCAGCATCCGCAGTTCAGCGAAGACGGAGAGGTGGCCGAGCGGCTGAAGGCTACGGTTTGCTAATCCCTAAAACCCCCTCGCAACAATTCCATGAAACAAATTTCTCGTCGGAGACAGTTGGAACGAGTTTGAGCTGGTTGGCTCATTTGGACACATTTGTGTCAGACTAGTGTCAGACTGATTTTGCCCGATTTTAGTGGATTCCCATTTCTAAAAATAGTGCATTCCCGCACAATTTATGCCATTATGGACTCCAACGCGGATACTTGTTTTGATATACTACCATTCGGACACGATATAAGCTATGGCTTATGACTTCCTGTTTATGGCATAATTTATTTATTAGCGAAAATGTGCGGCTCTAAAACGCCGCTGCATGGTAATATGCAACTCATTAAGTTATCCAACGAAATTCGGAGCAACTACGCGGGATTTGATGTTCTTGTCAATTTTGCCGCACAACTAAAACTGCGCGAGTTTGAGCATATTGAAGTTGATATGAGCGGAGTCCAATGGATGGATGCCAATATGTGCGCTCCGTTGGGAGGAATTTTATATAAATTGAGCCGCCAATTAAATACGGTCACATTGACCGGCCTGAAATCAGGGCTGGAAGAAATTTTGTCCAAGAACGGTTTTTTGAGCAATTATGGCCGGGAGAAAAAGCAGGATAGACATGGCACCACGATTGAGTACAAGAGGTTTGAACCAAAAGACGGGCGGTATTTCGGCTCTTATATTGAAACCCATCTTAAAGGCAAGGGGATTCCCCAGATGTCTTCCGCGCTGTTGAAGAAATTTAGGGAAAGCATTTTTGAAATATTCAGCAATGCTGTGATACATTCTGAAACAAAGCTTGGCATATTTTCCTGCGGCCAGTTTTTTCCGTCCAAACATCGGCTTGATTTTTCAATAGCAGATTTGGGGCTGGGGATACAGGAAAATCTGAAACAAAAGGCAAATCTGGAATTATCCGCAGTTGAAGCGATCAATTGGGCAATGAAAGGAAGAAACACCACGAAGAAGGGGCCCATTCCCGGCGGTTTAGGGCTAAAGCTTCTTCGTGATTTCATCGAAATCAACAAAGGAAGAATACAGATTGTTTCTGACCTGGCATATTGGGAGTTTACCGAAGGAGCTGTTTCAACCAAAGAGTTTTCCACGCCGTTTACTGGAACAGCGGTCAATATTGAGATCAACACCGCAGATACCCAATCATACTGTTTGGCTTCCGAATTACGGCCTGAGAACGTATTTTAATAAAAATGGGAGAGGCGAGCTATGGATGAAGAACTATTTATCAAAGTTTTTGAGATCGTCGGCGCAAGGCTCTGCGTGGCATCAGATGACGGAGAACGTGTCCACGCTCAAATTGCCGCCGCCCTGAAAGAAGGAAAGAAAGTAAGAATATCGTTTGAGAATATCGACAGTCTTACTTCAGCTTTTCTAAATTCCGCCATCGGACGGCTTTATGGCGAATTCCTTGAGGATAAAATCAGGGCAGGGCTTTCTGTTTGCGATATTGAAAATGATGATCTTGACCTGCTGAAACGCGTGATTGACACAGCCAAAGAATATTTCAAAGACCCTGAGCGGGTTAAGAATGCCAGAAAAGAAGTCCTTGGTGAACCTGATGCAAAATAAAATCATTTCCATCTCCAATTATGCCTTTACCAGGGGAGACTCATTTTTAATTGACGCAAATATCTGGATTTTTTTATATGGACGGCAGGATCCACGCGACCGGCGGATTGAAATATACTCCAACGCTTTGAAAGAAATTTTAAAAAATAGCTGCCAGATATTTGTGGATGTCCTTGTGCTGTCTGAATTTATCAATAGATACGCGAGAATAGAACACAAATTTGCCAAAACAGAAGGCTGCCCTGAGAATTTTAAGGATTTCCGAAACAGCGCCTCGTTTCAGCCTGTTGCGCGGGGAATTGCCGCAGCTTGCCGTTCTATTTTGAAGAACTGCATGCGAACCGAAAGCCTTTTTGAACAAGTAGACATTGAAGCTGTTTTAAATGATTATGAAGCGCAGCACAGGGATTTCAATGACCAGATTTTAAGCGGAATCTGCAGAGAAAAGAAGCTCCAGATGATTTCTGATGATTCGGATTTCAGGAATCTTGAGATAAACCTGCTTACAGCAAACAAGAAATTGCTCTCCCGTTAAATACCCCTATTTTTCTATATTATAATACACTTTGTAAAATTTATTCATATAATTTGGCGGGAGGCACATATGAGATATTTTTGCTGTAGTCTAATGCTTTTGACAATAACAGGCATATCAGCCAATGCCCAGCAGTCCAATTTCCAGATATCGCCCGCGCCGATTTCATATCCATTCTTTGAGCCTCAGCGGAAAGACATTAAGTTGACAGGCGTTTATGCCGGCATCACAGGAACTGATGTTGAAATTTCGGGGTACGGGTTTAACGGCGTGTTGCGGCATGCCGTAAGCGAAAATCTGGCTTTTGACGGTACGCTGGGCATGACAGCGCTTAATGGGATGTTTTCTCTCGCTTGCGTCACACCAAATCTTCATTGCTAACGGAAAGTGATCCAGTTGTGCTGCCTCAAAGTGCCCCGAACTTTGAGGCAGGATTTTTTGTAAGCATTTAAAATCTCCCACCAAGTTTTCTGTGTTTTTTGAGCAAATACTGCCTGCACAATTTATCAGGCTGAATATCCCAGATTCTCATTTCTTTTGCTGTTCGGAAAAGATTTTGTCAATCCAATCAGCCCAGTTGGGGATATTTTTCTTCAAAAAATCTTCGCTGAATCGCATCTCCGCTGTGACCTTTGCTGATTTTTGCTTTTTCATCTCTTCGTAAAAAGTGTCTATTGTCCTTCCGGCTTCTTCTTCAATGGTATCGCCTGCCCACTCCAGAACGGCTCCTTCAACCTTTTTGACATTGTAAAGGCCAAGCGCTATTCCTTGGCACAGTATAAACGCGCCGTGATAGTCGCCGGCTCTGATGCGCCGCGTCATGTCATCAATAAAAGGGTCAATGACTTCCTCACACATTTCACATGCGGCTTGCGACGGCTCAACGTATCCATAACGGTGCGAGCCGGCTCTGTTGTTCAATTCATCAATATCATCTATGGCGTGCAATGAAGCCGTCACTTCGGCGGCGGTTTTTTCAAGGGAAATATCGCTCAATAAGCCGCGGATTATCTCGTCAGCGTCTTTTTTGAGTTCTGGATGCTTTTTAATCAACGCGTCCAGAACCTGCTTGGCTTCGCTGTTTTTAAGCTCCGTTATCAGTTTACTCATTGACTGCTCCCGTTTTTTATTCTCACGCCTGCGCGCATAATTGCGTCATATCCGAATTTCCTTTTTACTTTGTCAATGACCTCATGGATTTTTTCGCGCTTTGCGTCATTTTCATCCGGAAAAAGGGTCTCCTGAACATCGCAGGGGCATAAATTGGATACTTTTACGCCTACAAGACGCACTTTTTTGTTGCCCGTCTTAAATCCCAAATAAAGTTTCTTTATTTCCGCATATATGACATCAGCGAAATTCGTGGAAATATCCATTGTCACGGCCCGCGTGTATGTTTGAAATCCTTCAAGCCTGATTTTGAGCGTTATTGTTTTGCCTTTTAATCCTTCTGAGCGAAGCCGCACCGACACTTTTTCGCAGAGCGAAAGCAATGCACTTTGTATCAGGCGCTTGTCTGCGGTGTCTTGCTCAAACGTGATTTCATTGCTTATGGATTTTGCCTCTTTCTGCGGTATGACTTCACGCTCATCCATGCCGTTTGCCAACTGCCAGAAATGCAGGCCGGTTTTTCCGAATTTTGCTTCAAGAAGTTCGGGTTTTGTTTTTGCGAGTTGGCCTATCGTATTTATGCTCATGCTGTTTAATACCGCCTTGCTTTTTTCTCCAAGCCCCCATATCTTGCCTATATCCAATGGCCATAGAAAATCCAAAAGATTTTCTGTGGTCACTTCAACAAGGCCATCAGGTTTTTTAAGGCCTGAAGCGATTTTAGCGGCCATTTTTATAGGCGCAATGCCCGCAGAGCAGGTAAGCCGAGTTTTTTCAAATATCCGCGATTTTATCGCCTTGCAGGTTTCTATAGGTGTTGTCCAAAATTTGTATGTCCCTGTTATATCCAAAAAGGCTTCATCTATGCTTATCGGCTCAACATCAGGAGTGAATTCATTGAAAATTGAATGAATCTGGCTGGAAACAGCGCTGTATTTTTCCATGTCAGGGAGCAGAAATACCGCATTCGGGCATTTTACGTATGCGGCTGAGATAGGCATAGCGGAATGTATGCCGTATTTCCGCGCTTCATAAGAGCATGTTGATACAACACCCCGTCCTTTGCCTTGTTTCGGGTCCGCTCCAACAACGACTGGCTTTCCTTTATATGCAGAATGGTCGCGCTGTTCTATGGAAGCGAAAAAAGCGTCCATGTCAACATGAACGATGAATTTTTCCTCTTTATCCATGACAGGATAATTTTAACATTAAAACTGTATGAAAGGTTTTATCGAGTAATCGCAAAGGAAATAGCGTTACTAAAAAGGATTTCGCCTATTTTTTCCTGCGGGAATCTGGCCGTAAGACATTTTTAGAAAATTTAGGCCTTGACAGGTGTGTGTTTTATGTTAGACTATTGATTAGAAGTAGGTAGGATAAGAAGTTTTGGACAGCCTTTCCTAGAGGGCAATTACTGCCCTCCGTACGTTCCAGTAGGGTCAAGGCTGCCGTCGCATATGGCGGCAGCTTGGTTTCCCATTCGCTGGAACGTATGGGTGCTGAGTTGTCGCCCCTTTTTTTATTGGTGATTTTTTGTTTATGCGATTACGACAAAGTAGCATATCATTGCCCAACATTGTAATATCGTTTTGGCTTTTATCAATTATAGTGTGTTCTGTTGGAGCTACCGAAGTTGTTACAAATAGGACTTTCGTATCTGGTTCTTCTGGTTGGACTATCACCGGCAGTTTTTATGCCGATTCCAGATTCAGTTCATGTAATAGTTGCCCCGGGTATGCCTATTTGTCCCAAGCGGATGGAACTTCTGGGAATAATCTTACTGGGACACTGAGTCAGAGCTTAACTATCCCTACAGGAGCGCGAAATATTTCATTGTCGGTCTATTACAAGATTTCAACCACAGAAACTGGTTCATCGCCTTATGATGTGCTTTCGATTTGGATAAACGATTCGATCGTCGGAACACTTTCAAATCTAAATGCCGGAAGTTCGTATGCCATGTGGACTTATTCAAACTTGTCAGGTTTTGCCGGGCAGACAGTCATACTAAAATTCTTGGGGACGACAGACATCAGTTATCCAACTATTTTTAGAATCGATGATGTAAGCTTGACATATACTACTCTTGTGCCTCCTGCGCCAAATGTTTCAGCAGATTATTCCACTATTAACTTAAAAGTTAATGAAACAAAAAATATTATTTTTGCTCTTACTAATTCTGGCGGCGTCTCCGACCATACTTATCTCGATGCAATGCTCTCAGATGATGACGGATTAGACATCACGTTTATTAGTAAGAGTTCCATGTGGGACTATGACCATGTTTACTCAAACGGAGAGGCAATGTGGAAAAAGACAGATACGACGAGTCCGACACTATTGCTTCACCCAAAGACTATTTCGGTTTGGAAGGATGCGGACTGGACTAGTTCAAATTCTGGTAGCATGGTAGCACGAATTACAGGCAAGACAGCAGGGACGTGGTCAGTATACTACAGAAGCTCAATGAACCCAAAAGGCGAAGTGCAGAATAATTGGAATCCGGATAGTTTTAAGCGTGATCCTACTTCTTCCGGATATACAGATGCCACTGGTCGTTATGCAAAAAGAATAGCAGTGACTGTTACGGGCCCCGTGGATTTGGTTCCATTAACAGTTTATAGAACCCCTTCGTTGAACAAATATTATGTTGGACTTAACGGTGCCAACTCAGTAACTATTAATTCAGGGGTTTTAAATAAGGGTGATGGGACGGCAGATAATAACTACCTTTATTATTATATCGGAACAACAAGCAGCGATTTTTCCAAAAAAATCGATCAAGATAGCTCAGGCACTCTGTTGCCCGGAGATTCCAGTAATGAGAGTTCCGCCTATGCGTTCGCTTCCGAAGACGTTGGAACCAAATATTTTAATGTAGAGGTTGATGCGACAAACATAATTGATGAATCGGATGAAGACAATAACACCGCATCTGATGGCCCATTTGATGTTATCGCCGACAATAATATAGATGCAAATGCATCTTCCTGTGAAGCTTTTGTGGATAGTTCAAAAAGTAAATCAGTTCCAAATAACCAATGGCAAAATTTTGTCTCCAATCCATATTTCAAAATATCGGGGTATAGCGATTTGAAATCAGGGATTGCTGGATTTTCATATTATTTCGGCGAAAGTGACGGGGGCTCTCCTTCTACGAATTATCCGCCTGCAATTACAAATGATGAGTTTTCAACAACTGATCCAAATGGTAATGGCACTTATTTCTTCAGAGTTAGAACTTTTGACAAAGTAAACAACTACTCTGCCGCAAGCGCGCCCTTGTTTACAGTAAAATATGACGGGACTGCCCCAAATAATCCCACAATATGCGATGCATGGAAAACATCGGCAAAACTTCTATCTGAAAAAATCACTTCTGGCAGTTGGCAAACGGCAACAGGGAATCCATATTTGGAATGGATTAAACCGACTGACAATGGAGCAGCAGGTATAAAAGGCTACTATTATTATTATGGCACATCAGACTCTGAAGAACCTTCTATTCGCTTTACGACTAATAACTATTACAATGCCGGTGTAGATGTTACAAAAATACCAGGCGTATATTATCTGCGGTTAAAAACAGAAGATAATGCGGGGAATGTAAGCGCTTCAACTACTATATTTAAAGTGCAATTCGACGGCCCGCCTGTTATTAGTGACTTGGCCGCAAAAACTGATAACAGCGGCGCATCCATAAGTCAGGGCATATGGCAAAGCGATAACGATCCGTATTTTTATTGGTCAACGCCGGCATCAGGTTTTACCATAGAAGGATATAGCTGGGCATGGGATACTTCACCTGAAGATAAAATAGATATTTCGTTGGGAACGAACACTTATTATCAAACACCTGCCAATTTTCTTCGTAATGGACGACATGTTTTTTACATTAAAGCAAAAAATAGTTCTTTATCTGAATTTGGCTCGCCTGCGCAATTCGAAATTTTAGTTGATACTACGCCGCCGCCGGCTGTGACAATTGTAAGGGATGGGACGGGGGAAGACGAGGATGTAACCACAGCAAACACACGACTCGCAGCTAATTGGCCGCCAGTCAATGACACTGAAAGCGGAATCGCAAAATATTGGTATGCAATAGGCACTACTCCGGGCGGAAATGATTTTAAAGACTGGCTTGATAACGGTATCAACACCAGCATGTTGTTGACTGATTTGAATTTACATGTCGGCACAACTTATTATGTTTCTGTAAAAGCCGAAAACAAAGCTGGTCTTACAGGTCTGATAAATGTATCTGACGGAATTATTCTTATCCCGACCCAATTATCCTCAAATTTACGCGCAGTGGATTATTCTGAAGAAAACACTGAATATTGTTCGAATACAGCCTTGTTTTCATGGGATTCAGCATATGATGCCGACGGCATAAGCGGATACTATTACATTGTGGATGATAATGCTGCCACAGTGCCTACGGGGGCCACAGGTAGTTTTGTGGCTAATAATTCAGTTGCGGTCTCGGTTTTAAACGATGGAACGTGGTATTTTCATCTTATATCAAAAGATAGCTTAGGCAATGTGAGCAATCAGGCAATGCATAAAAAAATACAAAGGCGGTGTGTCGTATATCCATCGATTTCAAACATATTCAATCTTTCAGACGGCTCCACGCTGGAAATAACCACAGGTGCTATCACTTCTGGAGCCACGATACAAATAATCATTCCCACATCCACAGAAGTTCCACGAGGCATATACGATCCCAATTTTATCGTTACCACTGTCGTTAAAGATATAAGACTGAGTAATGGCGTAAACCAATTAAATAACGACATTATTATTACCCTTAAATATACAAATGCGGATGTGACTGGTTTGGATGAAAATACCTTGAGAATCGCCTATTATGATGAAGGTAATAGAATATGGAAAATCATTAGGGATTCCATCCCATATCCAAGCCAGAAATCGGTAATTGCTAGGGTTAATCATCTGACATTATTCTCAATCGTTGGAGTGATAACCGGCGACAGTGTAATTTGCGGCTTAACAAATTATCCCAATCCGTTTGTTGCTGGAAAAGGTGGGCAGACAAAAATACGGTATACATTGAAATCGAATTCTGATGTGCGCATACGGATTTATGATTTGATAGGCGAGCTTGTTTTGGAAAAGAATATACGAGCAGGCGAGGTGGGCGGACAACAATTCACAAATGAGATACCTTGGGATGGCAAAAACAGCAAGGGACATTATGTGGCCGCTGGCGGATATATTTGCATAGTCAAGGTTGGCAATAAAATCGAAAAAGTAAAAATTGGGGTGAAATGAATGCGCAGTCAAAATCTAAAATTCATTTCTACTATTTTGACACTGCTATTTATGTATTTCAGTTATTGTCCGCTATGTCTTTGTAAAGAAACTGGTGATGCCGGCCTGCCCGGCTACTTTTTGAATTTAGGATTTGGCGCCAGAGCTTTGGGAATGGGAAGAGCACATGTTGCTGTAGTAGATGATTCAAATGCTATTGGCTGGAATCCCGCAGGGCTATCGCGATTGCCTAAAATGCAGGTGCAGTTTATGTATGTGAATTTATTTGAGGACACCCGATATAACACCATCGCGTATGCTTTGCCTATTGCGGATCAATTAGTGCTGGGATTAGGATTTGCGCAGCTTTATTCCAGCGACTTTGTGATGCGGGATAACAACAACAATGAAATAGGGAAGTTTTCGGATCAAAACACAGCGGGATTTTTGGGATTCGGGTCATATTATTGATAGGAGCAGCGGTAAGTTCCTCAGATTTCAGCAGTAGAACATTCCCCACAT
>CAZFMJ010000062.1:0-17752 GCA_964520045.1 uncultured Elusimicrobiales bacterium
CCGTGAAATAGTGTTGATTTCCCCCCTGTTTCCCGAAGGCGAAAACAGCAGGGGAGCTGAAGCCGCGGCCTGTCCCTGAAGAACATGGATTTCAAGAGGGAGAGTGGAAGTTTCTTGGTAAGCGCCGGATGCTGAATTAAAATGGGCGAATTTAATAGGAGGTATTGTGTGAGTTCCCGATGCTTTCGCGATTATCGCCGTCTTATATATTTTTGAACCGTTGACGACATCATTGTCTTTTTTAAGGTTGAGCGAACTTATCATTTCAGAGGTCCTGAAAGCGGTCATTTCAGGCAGAGGCGGTGCGGTTATGGATTTAAGATTACCTTTCCCTTCTATTGTTATCGACAGATTCAGGGCTTCTCCGGCTTTTATTTCTTTTCTGTCTACTGAGGCATATACCTTAAATTGTCCTACCGCTCCGGTAAAATATGCCGGCCTGCCTTTTTCAGGAAGAGGATTTATTTTTATTTTTAAGGGCTGCGTGTGCAGATCTCTGGTTACGGAGCCAAGCATGCCTTTTGAGAAAAAATTCTGAAAAAAATCAGACGCAAAAGGATCTAAATTCTCGTCCCTTGTCCTGAACTGGCATCGTATCAGCGAGTCCGCTATGGAGGCATTGCCGGGTTCAACTCCGAATAGGGCGGTTTTTATTTCCAGATATGAATAAGCGCGGCCGTTTATTACGGTTCGTCCTTCTCGTACGGGAGGCAGGTCTTCAGAGATGAAATTTTTTGCGGCAGGCGGAACATATTCGGGATTGCCCAGCAGAGACACCGCGGTATAAAACCGCACCGAAAGCGTTACCTGTTCGTTTACATAAGCGGTTTTTTTGTCTGTTTCGGCTTTTACAAATGCATCCGGACTTTTAGCGCCGGTTTCCGCTGGCGGCTGGCTGTTATGGGCCGCCGGCGGCGTCTGCGCCGGAGCGGGAGGCTGTGTCTGCGCGATGCCCTGAGAAGGATCCGAAGGTTTTGCCACTGTTATTTCCATCGGCGTTGTTTCATAGACCTGGCCCTGATAATTGATGGAAACCGGCCCTATTTTAGCCTGACCCACAAACCGCGGGGCGAGAATAAAATTAAAAGTTATGGAGCTTGAGATTTTACCGTTTAGTATTGAGATGTTCTGGCTCCGTCCCGATGAATAGATATTAAAATTAGGCAGGGGCGGAAGTTTGGGGTCCGGCATATCGGAAGACTGTCCCGATACCGTAACCGACAGGGTTACGGTATCATTAAGCTCAACGATCTTTTTATCAACGCCGGCTGAAATTGATATCTGAGCCTGCGTCTGCGCGGCGGCGGTAAATAATAAAAAAAATGCGCAGACAACCCCGAATCGTTTATGAGTCATAGCGGCCAATTTAGCAACTATCAAGAAGGCTATTAGCCTGAAGGTTGTTAGTCTGAAGGTACTGCTATAAGAGACTAATAGCCTTCAGTCTTCAGTCTATCTTTTGCCTGTTGTTCTCAGCCTTCAGCCTATTCACCTATTCTCTACCAGTCTTCATCCGGTATTCCCTGTTTTTGCTGCGGCTTTTTCAAGCGCGAATTCAAAATTTCAGGTTTGGCGGAATCCTTTTCTTTATCTTTTATCATTTCAAGAATCCGCTGAGCGTCTTCTTTGGACATGCCTTGCTTGGACGATTTTTCGTTTTTAGGGGAATCCGGTTTGTTTTGCTGCTTATTATCCTGCTTTTTGTCCTGATTCTGCTGTGATTTGTTATCCTTTTTGTTTTTGTTGCATTGCGGCTGCTGCTTCATTTTTGCAAGGGTCATTTGCAGATTATGTTTTGCATCCTTGTCGTTCGTATTCATAAGTATGGCGGCGCGGTAATTCTGTGCGGCTTGTTTATAATCTTCTTTTTTAAATAAGGCGTTGCCTTTATTGTAAAGCGCCGATTGGCGCAGTTTCTTGTCCTGCGCCGCGCTTTCAAAAGCCTCTGCTGCTTTTTCAAATTCTCCGGTTTTATATAGAGCCGCGCCTGAATTAAAATTGATCCTTTTGTCTTTGGGATCTTTTTCAAAAGCCCTGGTATAATTTTCCAGCGCTTTTGGATAATCTTTTTTGTCGTAATGTTTATTTCCCCTGCGCAGCAGGCTCGCGCTTCGCTCCGCCTGGACCGGAACGGAAAGCATTGATGCCGCCGTAATAATTATAACTGCCGTTAACAGCATATTTTTTTTGCGTATCATTATGATAATTTAAGGATATTTCTGTTTTAGTTTCAATATTCTTCCGATATATTCGCGGATTTTTTTTAATGCGCCGCGTCTTTCGCCGATCAAAAATTCTGCAAACAGCGCAAGCCATGCGGCTATAAGGGGAAATTGAAATCTGTTTTTATAGCTTGTCCTTGAGGCGCTTTTCCATTTTGTTTTTTCAGTTTCTTTTACCAGCCGCAGCAATTCGGAAAGAGTCGCCTCAAAACCGGACAAGCGCATATAAGCTCCTCCCGATACCGAAGCTATCTGCATAAGGCCGGTTTCCCCCAGCTTGCTTACGATAAGTTTTCCCGTTTTATCTTTTTTGTAATCCGAAACCGCTCCCGAAGTGTTCGGTATCGGTATTAGATCTCCGTCGGTGTTCCCGATGCCTACCGCTAATACCTTTATGCCGCGCGAAGCAATCTCCTTCGCCGTCTCCGAAGGATTTGAATTATGATCTTCGCCGTCGGTCAAAAGCACTATTGTCTTGCGGCCCGGATAGCGCGCCAGCATATTGCCGGCGGCGGCCAGGGCTTCGCCTATCGCCGTGCCGGGTTCCGGAATCATTCCCACTGAAACGGAATCGAGAAAGCTTTTCAGCGCATCTAAATCCGTGGTGAGCGGGCACTGGATATGCGCTTTTCCGCTGAAGACTATCACTCCTATGCGGTAGCCGGGAAGCTGGTCTATAAGTCCTGAGAGCAGATTTTTGGCGTTTTCCATGCGCGAAGGCTTTATATCCTGCACCGACATGGAAAGCGATGTGTCGAGCGCTATCGCGATGTGGCCTGTCATTGCTTCGCTTGAAATCAGCTCCACTCCCCATTGCGGACCGGCCCATGCTATAAACAGCAAAAAAACTCCGGCAACAAGCAGATATAATTTTAATCTGCGTCTCGCGGGCGTTTCCGCCGGAATTAATTTCGCGAGCGTTTGCGTGTCGCCTATCGCCGACAGCAGCGTTCTTCTGCGTTTCGCCGACCAGAAAAAAAGCGGGGTCATGGCGGCGAAACACAATGCCAGCCATATCAGCGCCTGCGGATTTCTGAATAGTTCCATAATCAAGGTATTCTAATAAAAACAGCCGATGAAAAAACGAATTCAAGAATAACCAGCAAGAGAGCCGGAAGAAGAAAAATAAGATATCTGTCGTTGTAGCTTGTTATGGCCGGGTTTTTAAATTCGGTTTTTTCCAATGCGTCTATTTTTTTATAGATATTTTTAAGCTCGTCGTAATTCGTGGCCCGGAAAAAACTGCCGGAGGTTATGTTCGAAATAGCCAAAAGCGTGCCTTCATCCAGATCCTCCTCTAATGTGCCGACTGTTTGTCCGAAAATTGGGTGGTTTATCGGTATTTTGGCTGGACCTTTGCCGGCCGTTCCGATGGTATATATTCTTATGCCGTAAGCGGCGGCTGTTTTTGCGGCAAGAGAAGGGTCCGCTATTATCCCGGAATTAGATCTTCCGTCAGTGAGAAGAATTATCACCTTGCTTTTTGCCGGGCTGTTTTTCAGATGATTTACCGAGGCGGCTATGGCGTCTCCTATGGCCGTGCCGTCCGAATGAGTCATTCCTATGTATACGTCATCCAAAAATTCAAGAAGCGATTGATAGTCCAGCGTAAGAGGGCACTGAAGCAGGGCATTAACCGAAAACACTACTATGCCTATCTTGTCGTCCTTGCGTTTTAAGATGAAATCCCGCGCGGCTTTTTTGGCCGCTTCCAGACGGTTTACCGGTTCAAAGTCCAGAGCCGACATGCTTGTGGACGTGTCTATGCACAGTATTATGTCCACTCCTTCCGCGGGAGGCAGTGCCCCCCGCGATATCAGCTGTGGTCTGGCCAGCGCAAGCGCGATAAGTATTAAGACCGCGGGTCTGGAGACGCAGGCAAAGCCTTTAAAAAGCTGCGCGCGCACGGCGGTCTTCGGCCTGAAATCCAGCGGAGACGGGAACTTAAGTGCCGCTGTCCGGGATTTATGCAGAGCTGAAATCAGCCATGCCGCTGTGACCGCGGCGGGGATGAGCAGTAGGAAATATTTATTTGCGAAAATCATAGATAAGCTATAAGCGATAAGTATTAAGCGTTAAGTATTCAGTGGTAAATTATAGTTTGCAAAGCTTGGGGGTCTTCCCCGTAGTTCCTTTACGCTGTTTTTTGTTCTTCCTTTGCTTTTCTTTCTTCCGTTGCTTCCCTTGCTTCTTTTGCCTCTTTTGCTGTTCTTTGGGTCAGTTCAATTATTTTCCTGACAAGACCGCAGTCTTTGTCGCGTTCTGAAATAGAAGGCATATGTTTGGCGAATTTTGCGAGATCGCATGATTCGAGGATAGAGCGCACCGAGCCTGTTATATCCAGTTTCAAGCCGGCATCGCGGAGCATTCTGTTTAAATCAGCTGTCGTCATAAGCTGTGCCGGTATCCCGAAACTGCGGAATATGTAAAGCCGCGTTATCTCCGCAAGCCGGTCATAAAATTTTTTCAGCTCTCCTTTTTCCCATAAATCCGAGGAAAGCAGGCTGTTTAACTCATCCAGCGCTATTATATCGGGAGTTCTGTTATCCGCGTCCGGGGATAATATCCGCCGCAGTTTCCTTTTATGGATCATGTGCATGACTACGCCCGTTCCCGTAATCAACAGGATAAGAATCCCTAGTATCAGCGCGCTCAGGGGAAAGGGCCATACGGGCGGCCGTATGTCGTTTATATCTTTTTCTCCCGCAGATTCAGGCGTTATTCCTGATATCTCAATCATCATGGAAGGGCTTAAAACTGTTTGAGCGCTTAGGCCGGCGTCCGCAGGCTGAGATGCGCTTCTGTCCGGAATCAGTTCCCAGTTTAACGCCGGGAAAGTGGCCAATCCTATTTCAAACGGCATTACCTCAAAAGTAAACTTCTGAGCTATTATACCGCCGGATTTTTTAGGCTCGCCGCGTGTTACTCTGAGTATGGCGAAACTTTCGGTTTGCAGGGAAGAAGTGTCGGGATGAATGCGGAAATTATCAGCGTACGCCGCGTCCATTTCCAGCGCGAAGGGGGTCGCCAGAATTATTTTTTCAGCAGGGGGTTTGACCGCGAAGGAAACAGTCTGGGCCGCCCAAAGCGCGGAGAACGGAAAATATAACGGGATCAGCAGAGATGAAATACGGTAAAATCGGGCTTTATTCATACGTATTAAGGATACTACTTGAATCTTTTTTCGCGCTGTTTAAAAAAATGCACCACCGGATCAACTATCGGTTTATCGGTCCGTATAGTTATCCAGTCCACCCCAAGCGAGCGGAAAAGTTTTTCAACCGCGGTTTTTTTCTCCAGCCTGAGCTTCGAGTAGTCTGCGTGAAAATTTTTTGACGAGATATCCCATTCCATGGTCTCTCCCGTTTCGGCGTCCTGCGCGCTTAAAACAGCGGCTATTTTAGGGATTGAATTCTCAAGAGGGTCTTGGATTATTACCGGTATAAAATCATGTTTTGCCGTCGTGCGCTTTACCGCTTGCTCAAAGCCTGAATCAAGAAAATCCGATATGAGAATCAGTATGCTGCTGCGTTTGAGCACCCTGTTGACCGTATCAAGGCAGGCGCTGATGGATGTGCCCTTTTTTTTCGGTTTATGGGCAAGCAGCTCTCTGACCAGCCGTAAAACATGCTGACGCCCTTTTTTGGGCGGGATATAAAGCTCTGTTTCGCTGGTGAAAAGCATGAGTCCCGCTTTATCGTTATTTTTAAGGGCGGCAAAGGCAAAAAGTGCAGACAATTCCGCGGCTATCTCGTTTTTCATTTTTTTGCGGGTTCCGAAAAACTGGGAACCGGATATGTCGCACGCCAGCATGACGGTCAATTCCCGTTCTTCAACGTATTGCTTTACAAACGGTCTGCCCAGCCGCGCCGTGACATTCCAGTCTATGGAGCGGATATCGTCGCCCGGCAGGTATTCCCGCACTTCTGAAAATTCCATGCCGCGTCCTTTGAACACGCTGTGGTATTCTCCGGCGAAGGTTTCGGAGACAAGCCGGCCTGTGGCTATCTCTATCCTGCGCACCTGGCTGAGTATTTCCGAAGTAAGCATAATTATATCAAGGCATTTTGTAACTATTTCGGTAGGCAGTTACGGCACTTCTATGGTTTCAAATATTGTTTTCACGATTTCTTCCGAGGTTTGATTCTCCGCCTCGGCTTCATATGTAAGAATCACTCGGTGTCTCAGCACGTCAAGTCCTATGGCCTTTATGTCTTCGGGGGTGACATAGCCGCGGCCGTTCAGGAAGGCATAGGCTTTAGCCGCCTGCGCCAGGTATAATGTGGCTCTGGGGCTTGCCCCGTAAAGAATCCAGGGTTTTAGATTTTGCAGGCGGTGCTCCTGCGGGCGGCGTGTGGCAAAAACCAGCTCAATAATGTAATTCTTGATTTTTTCGTCGATATATATAGAGTCCACCACCGCGCGTATGGCGGCGATCTGGTCGGATGAAATTATTCCGGAAGCCGAAGGAATTTTATGCCCCGACATTCTTTCCAGAATCTGTTTTTCCTCGGCTTTTGAGGGATAAGTTATTTTAAGTTTAAGCATGAAGCGGTCGACCTGCGCTTCAGGAAGCGGATATGTGCCTTCCTGCTCTATGGGGTTTTGCGTGGCCATGACCGTAAACAGCGCCGGTAGTTTAAAGGTGGTTTCTCCTATTGTAATCTGCCGTTCCTGCATGGCTTCCAGCAAAGCGCTTTGAACTTTTGCCGGAGCGCGGTTTATTTCATCGGCTAAAATAAGATTTGCGAACAGCGGCCCTTTCTTGGCGTAAAACGTGCCGTCTTTCGGATTAAAAACCAAAGTGCCCGTTATATCGGCCGGAAGCAAATCCGGAGTAAACTGTATGCGTTGAAATGCGGCGGATATCGTTTGGGCAAGAGTTTTTACGGCAAGAGTTTTTGCCAGTCCGGGCACGCCTTCCAGAAGCAGATGCCCGTCGGCCAGAATCCCTACCAGTATTTTATCAACCAGTTCGTCCTGGCCCACTATGACCTTTGCTATTTCCTTGCGGATATCCTGAACAAATGAATTTTCCTGCTGAACTCTTTTGTTTATTTCCCGTATTTCAGTTTCCATAAGCATTTGTCTCCTTTTTATACGCAGACGGATAGTTTGATTGCAGGGTAAAAAAGCAGGGACGCCGATTTGTTGAAGCAGTTTATCCGAATAACAGTCTTCCCGTCCGCAGCCGATCCGATAAGCAGTTGTGTTTATAAGGGATTCGGCGCTTGTTTGTTGAAAAAAAGCTTATCCTTAAGCCGTCTCAATTGGTTTTCTTTCTTTGCAATCAGGGCTTTTTGGATTTTATTCAAAGCCTCTATGGCTTTAAGCTTTACCTCGGATTCATAATCCTGCATGGCTTTATTGATAACGGGCAAAACCTCCGGCGTTTCAAAGTTGCCCAGCGCGTCCAGCGCCGCAATCTTGACGTCTTTTTCATAATCATTGAGGGCCGTTTCCAGAAGCATAAGGCTTTGCCGGTCTTTTACCTGCCCGAGCATCCCGACAATTTTTTTCTTTAAATTTACGTCTATTTCGCGCACAAAAGCCTCTTTGATTATCTGGATGGCGAATTCATCGTCTATCCTGTATAAAAGCTCTATCGCCGCCCATCTCACTTTTTCGTCCACATCGAGGGTCATGGCCCTCAAAGTGGCTTTAGTTTCGGAAGTCAACTTAAGCGTATACGCGATCTTTATTTTTTCGGGGAGATTATCGTAGACCAGCTCGTTGCTTAGAAGATCCTCTTGTATCTGTTCCTGAATTTTCTCTTTTTTTGCCTGATGAATAAAAAGATAGTATATCCCGGACGCGAATATAAGAATTAGAAAGATCCATCTCATTTATTTTCTCCCGGCGCGGACAATCTTGTTTATGCTTTTAAAAAATTGATGGCCGCCAACATCAATAATTAAATCAAATTTTTGCTTTTACTTCAATTTTTTTGTACCGCTCAGCTTTCTCGCGGCTGATATTAATTTTAACCGCAAAGAGCGCAAAGCAAACGCAAAGGGCACAGAGTGAATAGGATAGAGATGACGGGCGGGAAACGAATCAAACGTGTTGTTAATGTCTTGTAATCTTTGCGTCCTTTGCGGTTAAACTTTTTGCATTTGATTTGTTTCACTTTGGCTGAAAAAGTAATAAGATATTCAGAGGCGCATTCCTTTGCCGGAGTATTTGTTATAATGTCTGAGGAATAATTTATGGAGACAGGGAAAATTAGGCCTTTTGACGATATAGAGGAACAGCAGGTTCAACCGGCTGAGTTCGGAGAAAGATTTTTGGCTTATGTCATAGACGGTCTGCCGTTCGTCATAGGATGTTATATTTCGCTTCATTTTATGGTGAAGCATATGGGATTGGAATACAGTTATTCTACCGAGCTGAAATGGAAGCTGGTGTGGATTTGTCTGTACATAGTATACGAAACCATTTTCACTTCAGGGGGAAGGGCTACGGCGGGCAAGATCATATTGGGGCTCCGCGTGAAAAGTTTGGACGGCTCAAATTTGTGTTTTAAGGCGTCTTTTTTAAGGGCTGTGGGATATTTCATGAGCGCGATACCGTTTAATATGGGATATTTGCTGGCTTTTTTCACTTCCGGCAAGCGCGCTCTTCATGATTACGTTGCGGGAAGCATGGTAATCAGGCTGAAGCCTAAGAGTGATTTTGCAAGAGGCGTGGTTTTCGCTTTTTCCTGGGGTGTATTCGCTCTGCTTGGAATTTCGTGGTACTATGAAAATGTAGTGAGACTGCCGCCTTCCGAAGCGAAGAAAGTCCGCTTGGCGCGCACCGGCCTTGAGAAAATAGCGGCGCTTGAGGAAAATTACCGGCAAAAACACGGCAGTTATACGGATAACCTTGGGGACCTCGCGGTTTTAAGCGGGGATGTCACGGCGCTCGAACGGGATCTGCTTAAAGTGCTTGCCTCCGAGGTGGCAATCGCCGCCGATTCCAACCATTATCTGATTGAAGGACACGCAAAAAATAATCGCAAAACCAAAGTGCAGTTGTTTAAGTAGCAGTTGCCGCAATGCTTACCGCTTTACCGCTTTTTCCGCGGACTGGATTTCTTTCCTGACTTCAGGCGAACGTTCATTCCGCAGGCTTTCGTTCAGCGCTTTTGCGGCAGTTTCCCCGCCTATTTTGCCTAATGCCCATGCGGCATGGGCGCGTATCATAATAATCGCCGAATTTTTTAAATTGTCGGCAAGCGGCTGCAGCGCCGATATCTCTCCGATATTTCCCAAGGCAGTTACGGCATTGCGTTTGATACAGTTAAAATCTATCCATTTTGCGCCCAGTTGATTTCCTTTGAATTTTTCCCTAAATTGCGCTTCCGTCATCTTAAGTATTTCAAACAGCGGCAGGCTTGGGCCGATAAATCCTGTGTCAAATCTGCGTTCTTTCACGGCGGCATTTTTATTTTGAGGGCATGTATCCTGGCACGTTGTGCATCCGTAAAGTCTGCCGCCCCAAATTTCCCTGATTTCGACCGGCAGAATGCCGCGCAGATTCATAAGATACTGCAGGCATTTTTCCTTTTCAACTACGTAAGGTTTTGTTATGGCTTTGGCGGGGCAGGTGTCTATGCATACGGAGCATGTCCCGCAGTTTTCCGAAGACGGGATATCCGGCTCAATTTCAAGGCTTGTTATAATTTCTCCTAAAACGATCCATGAGCCGTAATCTTTGGTTCTTATAATTCCGTTTTTTCCGTAATATCCCAAACCGCACTTTGCGGCAATTTGTTTTTCGTTAACAATAGAATATGGGGCGCAGGAATAATACTTAAAAATATGGTTTGATCCGAACCGGCTTTTTAAAATGTTTACTGCCTTTTTTAGTTTAAGCCGGACGTCTTTATAGTAGTTGCGCCATGTATAGCGGGCAATCGCGCCGTGGGGATTGTCCGGCAAAACAGCGCCGGGGGTTTCATCGGTCAAATAACACTCTGCCGCGGATATTATTGATTTTTGTTTGTTCTCGCGGCGCGAGTCTGTCCGGGTTATTCCGACGGCATCAAGGTCCGCTGATAATACTATTTCCCGGATTATTGAATTGGGTATCATTATGAATAAAAATTTTTAAAACAGCCTGAAAGAAATCAGTCCGGATTGCGCGGAATACAAAAAAGCGGGATTATGGAACAGGTTACATCGGGGATAAACCGGCAGATTTAAACGCGGGATTTACGCCGCGTTTTCGCTGGTGCTTTGGCATTGTATGCAGTATCTTGCCGCCGGTATGGCATTGAGTCTTTTTTTCGCAATCGGATGGCGGCAGGATTCGCATAGACCATAAGTTCTTTTCTCTATTCTGCGCAAAGCTGATTCTATCAGGTCAAGCATCGTTCTTTCATTATCTGAAAGTTCAAAAAGCATTTCTTTTTCAAGGCTTTGGGATGCCTGATCGGCGCCGTCGCCGACTTCGGGTTCCATGAGATCGTAATTCTTTTTATTGTTCACTATCGTAAGGATTTCAGAGCGCATGGCAAGGAGCTTTTTTTGTATTGACTGTAAATCCCGGCTGTTTATCGGTATCGCCGGTTTTTTTGCGGCCGGATGCCGGCTGACCTCGTTTTTTTTCTTCGCCGGCTTGGCCGTCTTTTTGCCCGTCCTAACGCTTGCCTTTTTTTTCGTCTTTTTCATGAATATCTCCCTGAATCCGTGTTTATGAATGGATAAACCTATTAAATTTTTGGGAACTTGTCAATTCTAATTCAAAAATCAGTGCGGAATTTTAGTGAAAATCGTACGGTCTTTTTTATCAAAAACCGAAACGCGCGACGGAAAGTCAATGGTCAGGGAAATTCTATGGGTATTTCCCAATTCTCCCATGGGGACGAACGCATAATCAACTGAAAATAAAACCAGACTTACGCCGACGCCCACTGATATGCCGCCCAATCCGTCAGCCAGCATTCTGGAGTTTAAGCCGCAGCGCAGATTGAATTGCGCTGCGTCCGAGGCAAGATTCAGTTCTCCCCCCACTGCGGCGTGAGGCGTATTGCCCTTTGGGATAATTGCGTCCGCGGATACAAGGATATTCTTAACGGCGGAGATTGAACCGCCTAAGCGAAAATTAAGAGGAAGCGGATCCTCATGATCGTAGAATTTGAGGCCCTTGCCTAAATTCTGCATTACTATGGCTAAGCGGTACGGAATTGCGGCAAAATTATAACTCATTATTCCCAGATCAAATCCTGTGCCTTCGGCGGAATTGAGAATTTTTGATTTGATGTATTTAGCCGAGAGTCCTATGGAAACATCCTTGTCGCTGTCGGAGAAATCCATAATTGCTTTGCCGTAGGAAAGAGTGTAAACGGAATCCCGCGGGGAAAATATCCCGCGTTCTACGCCTGAAATGTCCGTTTCGGTGATGTCTCCTATGTTCGTCATCAGGACGGAGCCGGCAAGAACCGATGCTTCGTTTATTCTTTGGGCATATGCCGCGTAATTGTAGCTGATGTCCGCCGCATACGCGGCGCGCATGAATGTGGCGGAAAGTCCGGCTATCTGAACCAGCCCTGCGGGGTTCCAGTAAGCGCCTGATGCCTCTTCCGCTATTGAGGAATATGCCCCGCCCATTGCAAGCGCCCGCGCGCCTACCCCGAGATTTAAAAAATCAGCGCCTGTTGTCCCTGCCGCATTTTTTGTAAATGATTCGGCCTCGGATGGGGACGGAACAATAATAGACAATGCCAGAAATACCGCGGCGTATATGCCGGCCCGCGTGATCTTATAAACAGAAAGCGTATGCCGATGTTTTCTTGCGCGCATAAATATCACCGTTCCACCGCTATCTTTAGGATTTTCTTACTGCTTCCTGATTCTACAACGCAGAGATATATTCCGCTTGCTATCATTCTGCCGTTCTTGTTGGTGCCGTTCCATGCCAGCACGCCGGAAGCATTTGATTCCCCTTCCCATATTTTTGTCCCGCTCAAAGTATATATGCGCGCCACCGTATATGCCGGCATGCGTCTTAGCGTGACGAATCCGTCTCCGCGCTTCGGACGGAAAGGATTGGGATATATCGATACGCCGTCAAGGCTGTTGGCGGGAAGAAGCCTCATGAGCTGAAACACCGAAAAATGGTTTAGCTTTGTTTGTATCGTTCTTAAAGTCTGGTTTATTGAAGTTTCAAGCGGGAGACATTCGTTTGAGTCGGGATTATATCTTGCCAGCACAAGTTCCGAGGCGATAGGAGTGATCACCGCGGCTTCTGTTAAAGAATACGCAAGAGTTACTGTCACCGGTATTTTTGGCTGAGCGTTTCCCGCCGAATATATCGCCACTTCAACGGGCAGGCCGTTGGGGCATGGGTTGAGGTTGGATGAGGAAATGGCTATCTGAATTTCAGCGTCGGGAAAACTTGCCGCCGGAATGTACATTTGGGCAAGTCTGCCGTCTTTAAGGATTCCGGCTATAGTTATATCCGCAATAGGGCTCGACATTCCGGAAAGCGAGCCCGGAGGCGCGCCGGCCGGGCCTGGCAAAGTAAGTATAGGGGTATCCGACATCGTTAGTGCTGTTTCAATTCCCTCGCCGTTTCTGGCGGATACCGCAAAATAATAAGTTGTGGCGCTTAAAAGCCCTGTGATATCGGCGTCGGTCTTGGTGTAATTTGAGGAAAAATAGATATAGGTTAAAAACTGCATGGAAAAAATATCCGTAGCGTTTACCACCTGATAAGCCGTGTCTTCCGGATTTCCATTGGCATCCCAGTCAAGTTCCACCCCCTGCATGGTTATGTCGTCGGCATGCACGTTCGCCGGCGGTCTTGCAAGGGTGTATTTGCATCCTAGACTTAAAAAGTCGGTTATAATTCCCGCGTTATTTGAGGCATATACCCTGGCGCAATATATTCTATTGGGATCAAGCCCTGTGATTTCATAAGAGGTATTCAGCGTCGCTTCCGTACTTAGAACGGTCGCAAAGTTATCTTCGGATATTACGATGACATATTGCGTATATGAAGGATTGCCGTTCGGCGTCCAGTTTGCGTTCATCGCGGAATCTGTGATTCCTGCCAGCGGATTCATTACCGGACCAGGCGGGGCGGCAAGAGTATATACCTCGGCGGACGCGGCGGTTATGCCGTAAATCAAGCCTGCCGTAGTGTCTTTTATCCCCTGAACTTTTATAACGGAAGGCGCATTTATACCAAGTCCTGTTTGAGTAAAATTATTGACGGACGACGAACTCAAAAATACTCCGTTGCCGTCATATATGTTATACCATGAAACCCCGGTGCACGGATCCCACGACCATGTTATCTGGTTTGTGCCGGTGGCGCGTCCCGAAAGATTGGTTATCTGGCCTATGGTAAGAGTTGAGACGACATTACTGTAATTCGTCGTTATTCCCGCTCCGTTTACCGCCCTCACCCTGAAATAGTAGGTTATATTAGGCTCAAGATTGCTTATTGAGGCGCTCGTGCTTGTAAGGAGCGAATTGAACGGAACCGGTATGGACACATCGGCGGAAAAGTCGGATGTCAGCGACATGGAAACTTCATAAGCCGTATGGTTTGAGTTTCCGCTGCTGTTCCACATAAGAGACGCGGAAATAAAGCTTGCTGAAGTTATGGTAAGCGCCGCGGGGGCCGCCGCGTAGGTATAATAAGTGGCGGATCTTGCAAGTTCGCCCGTGCCTCCCAGATTAAATCCGCCTATAGCTATCGAAATAGCCGTATTGGGTATCATATTCGTCTGGAGATAGGAAGTGACCGTGGAAGTGCCTATAAAAATATTGCCGCTGGAACTGAATAACGCATATCCGTTATAGTTCTGAAGCGTGCCTTGCTCCCATGTCCATGCTATGGATCCGGTGCTTAGCACCGTGCCTGATATATTAGCGGGCTTGCCGGACGGTCTTGGGGTTGATATCTGCACGGTGTAACCTTCCGCAAACTGGGCGTTTGCCGCCGCTCTCAGATGATACCAGCCGTAGGGAAGAGTTCCGGCGGTTGACGGCATGGTTATGGTTATGGAAGATGCCATTTTTGTCCAATCCGTATTCATTCCGTTGCCGTATATCCTATCGGACATGTCAAGCATAAATCCGCTGGGGTTGTCTATCGATTGCATATAGATGCGCGGATGGTAGAATGAGGAATTCTGGGAACCGGCGCCTCCGCCGGAGGCTTCTGTTATGCCGTGGAAATTGGCGGCAGTGCTTAGCACGGTAACAGTATCTCCCCTGTTGAATATATTGGACGCTATTGAAAGTCCGGACGGCCGGCGGTTTTTTGGATTAAGGCCTGCGGCATCGGGGAATCCCGGAGAATAATAGATTCGTTCGGTGCTGGCAAGATAATTGCTCCCATTATATCCGCCTATCGCAAGCAGATATCCGTCCCGCAAAAGCACGGTTGTATGATAGCCCCGCGGATCATTAAGTCTTCCATATTGATTCGACCACCACATGTTCGCGACCATATCAAAGCCGTCGCAGTTGTCAATGGCAGTGCCTGCTATTACTCCTCCTACTGCCAGCACCCTTCCATCCGGAAGCAGGGTGGCTGTATGTTTTAGCCTGGCGTGGGGCATGTTATTCCCAGCGCCGATGTCTAAAGGTAAATTTACGGTCTCTGTCCAGACATTTGTGCCGGGATCATATATTTCGGATTCAGCTATTTCGCCGAATCCGTTGTCTCCTCCCGCAACAAGCACCCTTCCGTCCATAAGAAGCGTGGCTGAGTGGGAATGGCGCGCAATATTCATGTCCGCAGCGTTGGTCCATGTATTTGCCGCCGGGTCATATATCTCGGCCGATTTGAGAACATCCAGTCCGGCGGATATATGCCTTATTCCGCCCGCGATAAGCACCTTGCCGTTTTTTAGAAGAGTGGCCGTATGCTGGGCGCGGTTTATAGTCAGATTGGCTTTTTCCACCCATGCCGCCGACAGGGGATAGTAGATTTCAGAAGAATTAAGATAAGCTCCGTTTGCATATCCGCCTGCCGCCATTACGCTTCCGTCCGGAAGAGTAGTGGCGGTATGATCCTGTCTTGCTTTTTTCAGCGGAGATGTCGGTACCCATGCGCCTGAATCAGGATAGTAGATTTCGGCGGAAGATGTCGCCCCGGACGAACCTGACAGCGTATAGCCTCCGGCGACAAGCACATTTCCGTTTATTAGGAGGGTCGCGGTATGTATGGAGCGTGTAACCGACATGGAGCCGGTATAAGTCCATTTGCCTGAAATAGGGTCGTAAATTTCAGTCGAATTAAGATTTTCCTGTCCGTCGCTTACACCGCCTGCGGTAAGAATTTTTCCGCTGGGCAGAAGGGTGCTTGTATGAAACCCGCGGGTGGTATTCAGGTCCCCGTCTTTTGTCCATGGTTTGTCGCTTGCTTTACCGTCTTTTTCATAGACAGGGACATATCCTCCTGAAAATCCCAGCGGAATCAAGATATTGCAGTTATAATAAGGAGGCGGAGTACCGCCGGCGAACGAGCAGGTTCTTCCTCCGAATGAAAGCGAGTCGGAGTTCGGCATAAGAACGCCGGTATGGTTGAATTTTGCATCAGAGCCCGGTTCTTCAAATGACCATTCATTTTTGGCAGGATTGTAAGACAGGGTGTCGGTAAATAACATCTCCCTGACCGGCAGAGTGCCTCCCGCAAAACTATAATTTTGGCCGGCTATATCCAGCTGGTTAAGCACATATCTGAGGGTAAGCGCGAGGCTTGTTATTTTTAAACCCGCCAGACTCTGCGTGCTTGCTATGGGCGTGGCCGTGCTGTTGGTTATGGTGCCGGCTAAGCCGTTAAAAGTTACGGATATGCTCAGTTGGCCGTTGCCGGAATCATCGGCATATATCTGGCCCCCTGTTATAGGGCCGGTTCCGCTTGACAGGGAAACTTTAAATGAGCTGGATTCCATGTTCCCTGTGGTTATGCGGGCTGATCCTTCTATTATGGTGGCGCCTATCGCGCTTTTTGAAAATGGAATTTTTATGGAACTCGTAAAAAAACTATCGGAGATAATATTCGTTGTGGTGTTTGAGGATATGGGATCTTTGTCCGCTATAACGGAGCCTGCGGATGCGAATGGCTCTCCCGCTGGGGAGATGCCTGTCCTTGGGGCAAAATACAGCGTTCCCATGGGAGCTTGGAACTGTATTACGGGATCATGAGTGTCGCCCAAAAGTTCTTTGACATCTCCCTCATCCGCCACGTAGCCGTTCAGAGAGACGGTGCTTCTGCCGACGAAATATACCGGCATGTCCGTAAGATTGATATTCGGACCGCCGGACGCCAGAGTGTTGTTTAAATACAGGGAAGCGTCTTTGAATATGCCGGTTACGCGCACTGAAAGTTTTATGGGCAGAGGGAACCTGACCAGGCTGTTTGAATTTATCAGCGCTGTGAAGTTGGCGGCGGAACTTAGATAAAGGATACTGCCCGGTTCCAATTTCGGACTGCTTCCCGAAATATATGTGGTTGTGATATTCCCAAGCCCCGCGCCGATCTCAACTTCCCCGTTCGGCTTAAGCATGGAGGTGTGCCGGGACGTCCGCATAAACATGGATTCTGCCGGCACGATTGAGTTTGACATGGGATTGTATATTTCAGCGGTTTCAAGATAACCTATGCTTCCTTTTATATCCCTGGCATTATAGCCTCCGGCTATAAGCACATTGCCGTTATTCATGCCTGTCGCCGTATGAAAAGCCCGTTTTTGTATAAGCGCCGGTCCCGGCGTCCATACGCCTGTTGATGGAGAGTAAATTTCAGTCGTGGCCACAAAACCCGTCTGGTTATATCCTCCGGAAGCAAATACCATTCCGGTCTTAAGCAATGTCGAAGTATGCGCCGTGCGCGCGTCGCCCATGCTTCCCGTGCCGGAAAACGAGCCGGGAGAGCCGGGTGTGAAAATTTCGCAGGAACTGAGCGAGCCTGAATTATTTACGCCTCCGGCCATCAGCACCCGTCCGTTTTTCAGAAGAACGGCTGTATGAGAATGCCTCGCGGCGGTCATGGCTATGGAATTTGACCATGTATTTGTGCGGGGATTGTATATAAAGGCGGTGCCGAGCGCCGCTCCGGCGTTAGTGCCTCCCGCGACCAACACCGTGCCGTCCAAAAGCAAGGTGGCGGTATGAGACGACCTCGTTGTGAAATTTGTGCTTGAGCGGGTTTCATATCTGGCCGCGGTGGCTATAAATAGTTCCACGGAATTGATGGCGTTGCCCGCGGAATTTACGCCGCCTACGATAAGGAGGTTCCCGTCGGGTAAAAGGGTCACGGAATGGCTGTGGCGCGCTATGGACTGTGAATAAACCGGCGAGGCTAAAACGACGCAGACAACCGTTGATAAAAACAATAATTTTTTTTGCATTAAATAAGCCCGCTCCAATTTTGGGAAATGCCGTCTTTTTCGAACAACAACTACACACTACTATACATATCCGATGTTACAAAATCAATAACTAAAAAAGAAGGCGGAAAACAGCATTGTAGTAATTTTTTTAAAATGTCATGGTAGCGGCAAATAGAAATGTCATGATCTA
>CAZFMJ010000063.1:0-17156 GCA_964520045.1 uncultured Elusimicrobiales bacterium
GCGGAAAAGGAATTCCCCTGTGAAAAAATCGGCATTCGGGAATTTAAGGGTTGTGGGGACATCGAGGTCTGGAATATCATCGCGTGATGGATTATGTCCGCTAAATTTATGATTTATTATGGTCTGGTGAGTTTTTTGTATTTTATGCGGTGGGGCGTTTCGGCTTCAGCTCCCAGCCGCTTGCGTCTGTCTTCCTCATACGCCGAAAAATTTCCTTCAAACCATGTCACGCGGCTTTCGCCCTCAAAAGCCATTATATGGGTGGCTATCCTGTCAAGAAACCAGCGGTCATGGCTTATAACCACGGCGCATCCGCCGAAATTTTCCAGCGCTTCCTCAAGCGCGCGCATGGTGTTTACGTCAAGGTCATTGGTGGGTTCGTCCAGCAGAAGCACATTTGCGCCTTCTTTTAGCATTACCGCCATGTGAACGCGGTTGCGCTCTCCGCCTGAAATGTTTGCGGTTTTTTTCTGCTGGTCCTGTCCGCTGAAATTAAACCGCGCCACATATGCGCGGGAATTAACTTCCTGTTTACCCAGTTTTACTAAATCAAGGCCGCCTGAAATAACTTCCCACACGGTTTTTGACGGGTCCAGCGACGACCTTGACTGGTCGGCATACGCCAGTTTTACGCTCTCGCCTACGCGGAAGTCTCCGGAGTCGGGCTTTTCCTGGCCGGTTATCATTTTAAATAAAGTGGTCTTGCCCGCGCCGTTCGGGCCTATTATTCCCACAATGCCTCCCGGCGGAAGGGAGAAATTCAGGTTTTCAACCAGCACATTGTCGCCGTATGCCTTGGTCACATTTTTGGCTTCTATCACCAGATTGCCCAGCCGGGGGCCCGGCGGGATAAAAATCTCAAGTTCTTTTCCTAGTTTTTCCGCTCCCTGCTCAAGCAGATTTTCATAGGCGGTTATGCGGGCTTTGGATTTGGCCTGCCGCGCCTTTGGAGACATGCGTATCCATTCAAGCTCGCGCTTTAGCGTTTTTTGTCTTTCGCTTTCGGATTTTCCCTCCATTCTCAGCCTGTTTTCCTTCTGCTCAAGCCATGAGGAGTAATTGCCCTTCCATGGTATGCCCTGCCCGCGGTCCAGCTCAAGTATCCAGCCCGCCACGTTGTCAAGGAAGTAGCGGTCGTGCGTTACGGCTATGATGGTGCCTTTGTATTCCCGCAAATGGTGTTCAAGCCAGGCCACTGCTTCCGCGTCAAGGTGGTTTGTGGGTTCGTCTAAAAGCAGAATATCGGGTTTGCGCAGGAGCAGGCGGCAAAGCGCAACCCGTCGTTTTTCCCCCCCTGAAATATTCTTTACCAAAGTATCGGGCGCAGGGCATCCCAGCGTGTCCATCGCCTGTTCAAGGCGGGAGTCTATGTCCCATGCGTCCAGCGCGTCTATTTTTTCCTGCGCTTTTGACTGGCGGTCTATGAGCGCGTTCATTTTTGCGTCGTCCATGGGTTCGGCCAGTTTTTCGCTTATCTCATTGTATTCTTTAAGCGCGGCTATGGCTTCAGGCAGGCCTTCTTCCGCTATTTGGCGCACGGTTTTATTTTCGTCCAGCTGCGGTTCCTGCTCAAGCAGTCCTATGGTGTAGCCCGGAGAAGGCACTGTTTCGCCCTTAAAGTCCTGGTCGACACCGGCAAGAATGCGCAAAAGAGAGCTTTTGCCGGAGCCGTTCATGCCAAGCACGCCTATTTTTGCGCCGTAAAAGTAGGAAAGGTAAATATCCTTAAGAACGGCTTTTTTGTCGTAAAATTTGCTTACTCCGACCATTGAGTATATGACTTTATTTTCAACCTTATTTTCAGCCATTTAAACCTCCGTCCTATAAGTTGTCAAATCGTATCGCTTCTCTCTGAATTATACAAAAATGACCGCTTCCTTAATTTTTAAAAATACCCTTTAACTTTATACTGGAAAATTGATAACATTATCCGAGATGCGGTTTATTAAAAAAGCGCGCTGGAACTGAGGTGAAAAATATGAAATCCATATTGGTTTTGGCATTAATTGCAATAGCCCCGGTCTGCAATGCGGACCAGGAATCCGGCCGGGCGGAACTTAAAAAGATGAAAATTTCATATTCAAGGAAGGCTTTTCTGGAGTCCGTAGAGCAAGGCAAAGCGGATGCGGTCAAGTTGTTCATTGAAGCAGGCATGTCTCCGGCGGCGGAAAAAGGGGACAAGGATTTTCCTTTGGACATTGCGGCGGTCAAGGGGCATACGGAAATTATCGGCGTCCTTTTGAAGGCCGGAGCCGACATAAATGCTCAGGATAAATACGGCAATACCGCGCTTAAATCTGCGGCGTATAACGGCTATCATGAAGCCGTAAAAGCGCTTCTTTCGGCAGGCGCCGATCTTGAAATCAAGAACAATGACGGGAGAACGGCTCTATGCGGTATTTCGCATGTCTATAAGACGCGCGCGAAAGCGGATCACGTTGATATTGTAAAAACGCTGGTGTCCGCCGGGGCCGTCGCAGGTTGTGAAAAAAGCACGTCGGCGTACCGCCCTGTTCTTGAAGACGCTATTCTCTTTTCGAGTGAAGATATAGCCGTTGCGCTGATAGAGGCCGGCATGGACATAAAAACCGGCAATCCTTTATATCAGGCCGCGAAGGAAGGGAAGCCCAAAGTTGTAAAAGCGCTTCTTTCGGCAGGCGCCGACCCCAATATTAAGGATATCGCAAAAAAGAAAATAGAAGAAGAGTCAAAACTTTACATAGGCAAAACCGTGGATAAATGCAGTAGTTGCGATTGGCCGTTAATAGGCGCCGTGAACGGAGGAGTCACTGAAATCGTAAAACTGCTTGTTCAAAGCGGGGCTGAACTTATTGTTGAAGATTACCGCGGCAACAGTCCTATTTCCATCGCTTTTAAAAAAGGCTACAAAGACATGATCCCGCTCCTGTTCCCGCAGGATACATGGCAAACCGAGCCCAAAAAATGGCTGGATTATCTTGCGGCCGCCAAGGTTGACGGGGAGCTTTTCAGCATGAGCTCGTATTTTATGGATGAAACCGAAACAAAAGACAATACGCTGTATTACTGGTGCGCGTATTTCGACAAAAATATATTGGAACTAAAGGATTATTGTCCGCTGGTTGCGGCTGATAAATTCCAGATGGAAGCCGGCCTGACCGGAACTGACAGATCGTCGGCTCTGAATCAGATAAAAGACGCACTCATGAGGTTTACCCCCGTGGTCCCGGAAAAAGAAATGCTTGAGCCGAAGCAGGTGCGGGCCAAGCATTATTATTTTTACAAAGGCATAATGGCGGAAAAAGACGGAGACGCCGGGAAAAGGGATGAAAATTTTAAAAAAACCGCGAGAATGGAGCCGAAATTTTATAGCGTCTATGCCGCATGGCAGTCGTGCTACAACAAAAAACATACCAAATATTCCAAAAATGCCGGCGAAATAATCAAGACCTGGCTGGCGGATTCAGGGGGCTGGTCGTATGAAGGCATTGATTTCGCAAAAGAGATATCCAAGTTAAAAACCGAAGTGGCGAAAAAACAGTTCGAAGCCAAAAATAAGTTTTCAGGCGACGAAGATAGGGCGGTGGTTATCGCCATGGACGGCACCGGCGATTTTGATAAGTTCTCGGACATAAGGGAAGGGATGCTTCCTCCGGGCTCAAAGGTTATAGTAAGGCCGGGCAAATACAGCTGGGCCAAACTTGCGGGCGGCGTAACATATTCGGCGCAAGGCGAAGTGATAGTCAACGATATGAGCGTGAGGGACGTGAAAAACACGGAAATTTCCGGCTTCATTATTAAGCCTGGGGCCGCGCACAGCGCGGGCCTTATTATCGAGAACTCGCAGAACATTGCAGTTTCAGGTTGTGAAATTATGAATTATAACGATATCGACAGCAAATATGCCGTAGACGAACCCGCCGGAATTTCGATAAAAGAATCGCAGAAAATCAGCGTGCGGAACAATAAAATAAAAAATAATACGGTGGGAATAAGGATAGTAAAATCGGGAGAGGTCGTTTTGGAGCATAATCTGATCGCAGACAGCGTCGCAGGCAAAGGGAAAGATGTCCGCGGGGGAAGAGGCGTTTTAATTTCCGGATCTATTAAGACGACCCTGAAGAATAATACGATAGCGGGCAATAATGTGGACGGAGTATACGTCGATGAGCTGGAAAAAAACAAAAGCGAAGTTTTTCTCATTGCCAACATCTTTGCTTCCAACTGCGGCAAATCGGACAAAATATTCTGTGGCGGAGTTTATGACTACGGCGCCAGCAACTCGCGTCGCAACGTCGAATATGTGAAAGAATACAAGAACAACGTATTTTTCAACAACGGCGAGTTTTACAATATAAGTCCGCACGAGGTGATTGTGGATCCGAAACGATCCGAATATTACAGCAAGCAGCTGGCTCAAGCCTACATAGACGCCGGTCTTAACAATGCCGCGTTGGGCGTGCCTTCGGAAATGAAGTCTTATGCCAAGTTCTGCGCCAGAGAACTCGGAATGATTTTTAAAAACAATTTTAAAATAGATCCGGGTTTTGTGGACGAAAAGAACGGAGACTACCGGCTTAAGGAAGATTCTCTGGCCGCCGGAAAAGGCGAGGGCGGCGCATACGCCGGCGCGTTTCCTCCGGCAGGGCAGGAGAAGCCGGCCGCCGATGTCCCGAAGGACGGCAAAACGCAGACATCCGCGCCTTCTGAATTCAGGTGAAAGATCCGCAGAGAGGAAAATTTATGAATAAAAACAAGGCAATGCCGGTATTTTTGTCCGCTTTGGGATTTGCCGCCGCGTTTGCGGCGCTGTTTTCCTTTACGCCTTTTGATCTTTATGCGCTTCGGCCCCCGAAAGGGCAGTGCGTAAGCTCAATATGCCCGTACTGCGAGAAGACGTTTCCATGCTCCGGAGGCGCCGTAGAAGCTCATGTCTGCAGCCAGCATCTGCGCGGAGATCCGCGCTGCGGAGGACGACGGAAAAGTTCCTCAAGATCGTCGTCTTCTTCATACGGCAATGCTTCGCAGGTGCTCGGCATGACTCAGTCCTTTATGGGCGCTTTAAACGGCATAATGTCTTCCGCCGGTTCCGGATCGTCATATCAGAGGCCGGTCAGTATAGATGAAATTCAATACCATGCTTCTATTGCCGAGAGATCGAATCCTGAATACAGCAAAGCGTATGATCTATGGCTGGAGAAGCAGACAAAACCGGAATTTAAATCATCTCATTACATTCAGCTTCTTAAAATGGCGGAAGCTTCAAAAAAAATCCTTGAAGAAGGAGGATTGGGCAATATTTCCGAATTTGACTCAAAAGCCCGTGAACTGGCTCAAACCCCTTCAAAATGGGAAGAGGCCCTTCATCTTCTTGACATCGCCGGAGCGGATGCAGGCAAAGAATGGGGCGGCGTTATTGATAAGTTTGAGGCCGATATCAGGCCGGAGGCAGGGTTGAGCGCCGATTGCGCCGCCGTAGATTTGAGCGGGGACAAAAATTTTCCGGTAATGAAAGACGGCATACCTTCTATCGAACCGTTTTACGACGCGCCTCCGGATTTCAATGTCCCGGAAGTTCCCGATATAGTCGAAACAGAACTCGGCAAATGGAAGAAGGACCATCCCATTCAATCGGCGCTCCGTTCGTTCGACTGCAAAACCTGCGCCAAAGTCGCCGCCACGGCCATAATACTTACGCCGGGCGCAAAAACCGGCTGGCATCTGGCGGAAGGCAATTATGAAGAGGCGGCATGCGCTTTCGCGGAAGACGTAAGCGCCAACGAGACGGCGCTCGGAGCCCTCAAGGATATTAAACTTAAAGGAAAAATTTTTAAATATATGGGAGGAAGCGTTCAAATCCCTACTCAGACGCGCGCCTCCACGTATTTCGTCAAACCGCTTGAAGGATATGCGGAATCGATGCTGCAGATGAACAGCATGAAGGAAACATTTGTAGATAAACCCGAACAAGGGCTTCAATTGGTGAATATATGGATGCAATGAAAACGAGAATGATTTTTGCGATGTGCGCCGCCGCATGCATATGCGCCGGCAATGCCGGAGCGGGAGCGGCAAATCCCGATTCGAAGATCAGCTCCGCGCAGGGTATCTCCATCGAGCGCGTGGATTTTGAAAGCTCCGCGCGGCGGCATTCCCTAGCCCCGTCGGGGGCGTTCGCGGTGCTTGACGAGGGCACGCTCCTTCTGCAGACAAAGGACAATATTTTCGACTTGAGCGCGGAGAAGCCTGTTTTTGATTATCCCGTGCCGGGCCTCGAGTCGTTCGCCGTCGCCCCTTCGGGGCTTGTCGCGGTGATAGCCGATTCCAAATTCGGGGTCCCTCTTGATGGAAAAATACAGGAGCTGGTAAAACTGCCTTCAAAAGGCATGAAACTTTTCGTTCTGGCGGAAGGCAGGGTTTTGTTTTTCGGAGGAGAAACAGGCGATATTTTCATGCTGGACGGCGCCGGATATAAAACCGTCGCCAGACTTCCGAAGCCCGTGTCGGCGCTGACGGTGCAGGACGAGCGCATAATAGCGGCCGGCGGCAGCGTAATATATCTGCTGAAAGACAAGGTTAGGCCGGAAATAATTTTTGCGGGACCATCCGCGGAAAAAATAATTTCTCTTGCGGCGGATCCTGTCAACGGCCTCATTTACTATTCTACGGACAAAGCCGTATACGCCCTGCGCGCGGGCGCGGCCCGCAGGATGTTGAAAGGGCTGGGCGGAGAACTGGCTTATTCCCGTCCCTATCTCTTCCTCCATGACGCGGGACAGGGAATATTCGTTCAGATTACCGGCATGGGGCAGTGGGCCGGGCCGGATATGGAATACAGGGAAAAGATATACGCAAAAAAGACCGAGCATACGGTTAAGTCGGCGGAATTAAAGAGGCAGCTCGAGCGCGGCGAAAAGTTAAAAAATGAAAAGGAACGCCTTGAAGCGAAATATAGATCCGTTCTTGAAACCGAAAAAAGGCTTGCCGCCGTTTTAAAAGAGATGGATGTTAAAATATCTTCCCAAAAATATAATTTTCAGAAAGGACCGTTTAAAGAAGGAAGAAAAGAAATTCAGGATTCCTTGAATGCCGCCCAAAAAAACAGGGCGGGAATCGAGCTGGGCATGCGCAAAATCGACGCCCTTTTGGCGGAAATTAAAACAAAGGTTTAAGGAATCGCAAAAAACGGCAGGTGAAATCAATGAAACTAAAAAATCTTTTTGTCTTTATTCCGGCATTTCTGTCGTGCCTGATCTGCGGCGCGGCGCGCGCTCAGCTGGAAATAAAACCGCGTCTGCTTGTTAAATTCATGCGCCCCGCGTCGGGGGAGACCAATTTTTCCGTGTTCGTAAAAAAACAATACGATACGGTATACGCGCCGTGCGCGGGAATAACAGTAGCTCTTTCCGGCCCGCAGAATTATTCAGCGGAGCTTAAAACGGATGCCGAAGGCAAAGTTGATGTGTCGGTAATGGATATCGTAAGCTCGATAAAAGATCTGCCGAAAGAAATTACGCTTACCGCTTCCGCTTCCATAGAGGGGCTTTCTTCTCAGGATGCCATTAGTTTCACACTCGGAGAAACTCAGCAATATTATAAAGAAACGGCTGAATACCTCATAAGCAAAGGTAATGAAGCCGCCAAAGCTGGAAACTTCACTGCCGCCGCAAACGCGTATAAAAACGCGCTTTCATTTAATCCCAAGTCGGCGCGGGCGGCGTATAATCTCGCGCTGGCTTATGAAAAAGCGGGCATGCCCTATCTCGCGGTTGAGAGATTTTCCGAATATCTGCTTTCTCATGCTTCCGACCGCAAGGATAGATTCGAAGTTAAAACCAAAATAATACAACTCGCGCGCAATAAAAACATAAAGCTGCCTCCCCCCCCGGCGCTTAAAGCGCTTATGGAAGAGGGCCGTTTAAAGTTTGAAGCCGGAAAATATTTTGAGGCTATAGAGAGATATGAAACCGCTCAGTCGATTGCTCCGCTGCTTTGCGAGCCGTATTTTGCGGAGGGAACAGTGTTTGAATATCTTGGCGACCATAAGAATCCGCTGTTTTATGCCTCCGCGATCCAGAATTATGAACTTTTCCTTCAAACCGCCGACGGCGGCGACAGCCGCATAAAACAAATAAAAGGGCAGATTGAAACAATGAAGCGGATAGACGCCGGATTGAGCCAATCGAAAACTGTTTTTAAATAAGGTTTTTTCCGGCGAATTCTGATTGAAAACAGGAGGTTTGGCGTATGAAATGTTTTCTAGGTTGTAAAAGAATTTGGACCGCCGCCGCGGCCGTTGCGGCAGCGTTCATTGTCATGGAATATTTTCTGCACGGCGTTCTGCTCAAGGGAATATATCTGCGGACGCATTATGAAATGCTCTGGAACTCCGGAGACGTGATGCGAAACAGATCCCTGTTTCTTCTGCTCGGCTATGTTTTGTTCGGGTTTGTCTTTGCGGATATTTATGCCTACGGATATGAGGAAGGCAAGCCGCCGCTCGGGCAGGGACTGCGCTACGGGTTTCTGGCGGGTTTGATGGTCGCCGGTTTTTCGTCTCTCAGCTATGCCGTTTTTCCCATTTCATGGAAACTGGCAGGGGCGTGGGCCGCGGGAGGTATTGCGGAGTGTATTATAGCGGGAATAGCTACAGCCATTCTTTATAAGCCCGCTGATAGCGTTCAGCGCCGGCCGAAATAATCCGGTCGTCAGTAAGAATGCCAATATCTTCCTCTCGAATCCTTGTGCGTGCAGTCTACCAAAAGCGTTCCGAAGTTTTTGTCCGTAGGATTATTGCAATAAGCCCATCCGCCTTTATCCTACAGCTGGCTTTGACCGCATGAGAAAATCACGGAGTTTGATTCCGGATGCCGTAATGTTTTGGCCGGAGGTATGGCGGGGAGATATTTCCCGCTTTTTGTCAGCTGGCCCAGATCCAGCGGATAAATCCCCTCAAGATCTCCGTAAAAGATGCTTATCGCAGAGCACATTATACCAAGGTTTGCCTTCGTTGCGTTTTCTGCGTCCGCAGCCGGCTCTTCGGAAAATAAAGTTTCAGGCGTATCGCTGTCTTGTCCGGGTTGAGCGGCCGGTTCTTTATCCGGAGCCGCCGGCAGGGTATCCGTCCATCTCCTGGCAAGCGTACCGGTTGACGGAGCATACTTAAATCCCATCTGGGTTCCGGGAGGAATATTGGTTGCAAAGCCGGAACCCTGATTTGAATCCGCGGACGCGGGCATCGCCCCCGCAGCTGCTTATCGCCATCGGCAATTCGTCCCCTTTCGCGTAGGTGAGCCTGATATTTTTGTTTAATTTTAAAATCCTGTTCCGCAGCCATTTTTCCCACTGCTGTGTTTGCGCATCCGGTTGTCCGCTAAGGCTGAGACCGCACGAATGTACGGCGTCAAAGGCCGCCTGAACGCCGTCTATATCCATATCGGAAAAATCAGGAAGTTTCATGCGGCTTAACGCCTGAGCCAATGTTTCATATGCCGCATCTTTGGCAGGCGGCGCTTCTTTTGATTTTTGTCTGATGCGGAGTCTTAAGTCTTTTACGGCGGGCTGAGCGTCGCCGTACCGGCTGGTAAACGATTTCCCCTTTAGATCTTCCGCTTTCGATATATTGAAATATTTTAAAAGGGGGCGCAGTTCCGGATAAATATACATATCGGTGCTTCGGTACTCCATACGGCCGTTTATTATTTTCCTCTCAAAGTGGCTATTTCTTCCCGATCCGCGCTGATACTCCGGAGCGTCTTTTTTGGGCATATTTTCGTTTATGCCTAAAAGAGTTACGGAAAACGACAATTCGGCGGTCTTTGAACCCTTGCGCGCCGAGACTGATTCAAATGTGTATTTGATTGTGTCTTTTTGAGATATATTTTGGGCCGAAACATATTTTGGTAAAAGTCCGGCCAAGCAGAATAAACTCATGCATGCAATTTTTATTTTAAAATTATTTTTCATATTTCCCTCCCGTCTCCTAAAATCCGGTTTCCGGACACGCAGTCATCCGCTGCCCCATCCTCCATATCATTTTAAGATATTTTGATTCATCTTGAAATTCGCTTTCGCCGTGCGCCGATTCAGATAGCTATGGTTACCGCTAACTGATATAATTTTAACTGCATACCAAGTTCCGGCTTGTCCGGGCTGATGATTCACCGGTGCCCGTATCCTGTCGATATCGTGATTTCCCGCAGATACGCTTTTGTGACATTATGAAACCACGTTCCGAAATCCGCAAAATCTCCTTTTTGGGCAACTACCTGCCCCGGCTCTGCGGTATTGCCACCTTCACAACGGATTTATGCACCTATGTGGCGGCCCAGTTCCCGAAGGTGCACTGCTTTGCCGTGCCCGTAAACGATGTCGAGGGGGGCTATGACTATCCCCCCGAGGTCCGTTTTGAAATTGAGGAGCAGAACCTGGCCTCGTATCGGCAGGCGGCGGATTTTTTAGGTATTAGCGACGTGGACGTGCTTTGCGTACAGCATGAATACGGCATTTACGGGGGAGCGGCTGGCGGACACCTTCTGGCGCTTCTGCGCGAAGTGGATCTGCCCATCGTCACCACTCTCCACACCGTGCTTGAAGAGCCTAATGCCGATCAAAAGCGGGTAATGCGGGAGCTGATTCAGCTGTCTACCCGCGTGGTGGTAATGTCCCGTAAGGCGGAGGAATTTTTAAAAGGTATTTACAAAGCTCCCGCCGGCAAGATAGACATGATTCCCCACGGCATTCCGGAGACCTCTTTTGTGGATCCCAGTTTTTATAAGGATCTCTTCGGCGTGGAGGGCAAGCAGGTGCTTCTGACGTTCGGACTGCTTTCTCCGAACAAGGGCATTGAGAACGTGCTTAACGCTCTTCCCAAAATAGTGGCGGAGCATCCCGGCGTGGTTTACATCATTTTGGGAGCGACCCATCCGCACCTTCTGCGGGAGGCGGGCGAGTCCTACCGCCTGAGTCTGGAACTGCTGGCCGAAAAAAACGGCGTTAAAAAGAACGTGATTTTTTACAACCGCTTTGTGGATCTGGCCGAACTCAAGGAGTTCATCGGCGCCGCCGACATCTACATCACCCCCTATTTGAACGAAGCCCAGATTGTGTCGGGAACGCTGGCTTATTGTTTCGGAGCGGGTAAGGCTGTGGTGTCCACTCCCTATTGGTACGCGCGGGAGCTTTTGGCTGATAACTGCGGAGTGCTGGTTCCCTTTAACGACCCGGACGCCATCGCCCGTGAGGTGTCGGGGCTTTTGAAGGACGAGACCCGGCGCAACGTCATGCGCAAAAACGCCTACAAAATGGGGCGGGAAATGGTGTGGAGCAACGCGGCGTGTTCCTATATGCAGGTTTTTGAGAAGGCGCGCAATGAACGGGCCGGCTTGACCAGAAAACTTTTCACGATGAAGACGCTGGACAAACAGCTCGCGGGTCTGCCCGAAATGAAGCTTGACCATCTCTACCGGATGACCGACTCCACTGGCATATTTCAGCACGCCATCGCGGCCGTGCCTAACTTCTGTACCGGATACTGTACCGACGACAATGCCCGCGCCCTTATTTTGACGGTTCTTCTGGAGGAACTGGGGGAAGATTCGCCCCGTCTTTTAAACGCCGCCACCACCTATGCCGCTTTCCTTCAATACGCCTTCGACCCGAAGCTGAAACGTTTTCGGAACTTCATGGAATTCAACCGGTCTTGGAAGGACGAAGCCATATCCGAGGATTGCTGCGGACGCGCGCTGGCGGCCCTTGGAACCTGCGTGGGCCGATCGAAAAACACCGGCTTTCAAACTATGGCGGGACAGATTTTTGCGCAGGCGCTCTCTCCTGTTACGGCATTCAGTTCGCCCCGTGCTTGGGCGCTGGCCTTAATCGGAGCCCACGAATATCTGCGGCGGTTTAACGGAGACCGGCAGGTGAGCCAAATTCGGGATGCCCTCACCGATCTTTTGATGGGCCTCTATAATCGCACCGCCACACCTGAGTGGCCCTGGTTTGAGGATTCGGTGACTTATATGAATGCCGGGCTTTCTCATGCGCTGATTCTAAGCGGAAGGGAAACCTCCCGCGCCGACGTGTTCGAAATGGGGTTGAAAACCCTGCGCTGGCTCACCAAAATTCAGACCGCCGAAGGGGGCTATTTTCGTCCCATCGGCTCCAACGGTTTTTATAAGCGGGGCGGCGAGCGGGCTAATTTTGACCAGCAGCCCATCGAGGCTCAGGCCATGGTGTCCGCCTGTTTAGAGGCTTACCGGTGCGCCGCTGATGATTATTGGTTCGGCCAGGCGCGCCGCGCATTCGACTGGTTTTTGGGACGCAACGATTTAGGCCTTTTACTTTACGACCCCAATACCGGCGGATGCCGGGACGGGCTTCATGTCGACCGCGTAAACCAGAACCAGGGGGCCGAATCCACCATGGCGTTTCTCGTATCGCTGGCGGAGATGCAGATGGAATATAACGAACTGGCCGCTTTTAAAAACCCTCAGCCTTCTTAGTGCCCTTAAATGAAACGACCGACTTTTGAGCAAAAAACCATCAGCATCCGCCGGAAGGATATCCGGTTGTCTCCGGACCAGAGCCGGGTGGTCCTGCGCCCTCTGGGATTCGCTTCCGATAATGAATATGTAGAAATCATTCGGCGGGCGCTGGCCCTCCCTGAGAAGGACGTTCAGCTTGTTTTGGATCAGGTTCTGGAGGAGTTTTCCTCCCGCCATAGGTGGCTGATAAAACGTCTTTTGGCGAGGTTTCATCATCTCGACCATTTCCTGCCCGCGGGCGGAGATATCTCCGAAGCGCGAAAACTGCTTATAGGCTCCTATTTTATGTTCGAATATTCCGCCGAGTCAGCGGCGCTTTTTAACCCGTCCATTCTTCCCCATCCCGACCAATCTGGGCTGTCTAAAGGGAGCCTGCGCTTTCTTTTGAGTCTTCGGTCTACGGGAGAGGGGCACGTATCTTCAATTTCTTTCCGCAGCGGCGTCATCGACGCGCACAATAGCATTTCAGTTGATGCGGCATCGCGGTTTTTGACCGAGCCCGAACTTATTGAAAACTCTACTTATCACAAAGCTCTCTTTGGCAGGAAAGTAGCGGAAATGGGTCTTGCCGGCGAGTGGGCGGAACGCGTGCTGGGCCGTTTGGGAGATTTTTTCACCCTCAAAGAACTTAAGCGCGGTCTCAAGGATGTCCTTCACGAAACGGCTCCAGGCCAAAAAATCGGGGACGATAACACCGCCAAAGGCATGTGGCTTTTGGCGCAGTCCAACTACGACATCCGGTTTCCGCCGGACCAGGAACTCTCCGAAAGGATTATTTTCCCCGTCACTTCCATTCAGAGCAACGGCCTTGAGGACGTGCGCCTTACGGCGCATCGAAATGAAGGCGGAAAGACGGTTTATTACGCCACCTATACCGCTTATGACGGACGCAACGTTCTTCCCCAGCTCTTTGAAACGGAGGATTTCCGGCATTTCAAATTTGCCACGCTCAACGGCCCGGGAGTGCGGAACAAAGGGATAGCTCTTTTCCCGCGCAAAATCAAAGGCTTGTTTGCCATGCTTTCCCGGCAGGACGGCGGTAATATTTTCCTGATGTACTCGGATAACCTGCATTTTTGGAACGAGTTCAGGCTCATCCTCACGCCCGCTCATCCATGGGAGTTCGTTAAGATAGGAAACTGCGGATCTCCCATTGAGACGCAGGCGGGCTGGCTGGTGCTGAGCCACGGGGTGGGGCCCATGCGGAAATACTGTCTGGGCGCCTTTTTGCTTGATAGGGATGATCCTTCCAAGGTTATAGGCCGTTTGCAGGAGCCTTTGATGTCCCCCGAAGGGATTGAACGGGAGGGGTACGTTCCCAATGTCCTATATACCTGCGGCGCGCTTGTGCGGGGCGATCAGCTTATACTTCCTTACGGCATGTCGGATCGTGTAACCGGATTTGCCTTCATTCCCATAAATGAAATCATATCCGCCATGTCTTAACCAGTTTTCGTCTATCCTTTTACTTCTATCGTGTCCCTAGAATTCCATCATTGAGCGGCTGTTTGTGAATACCGCTCATGGATTATCGTCGTAGTTCTGGAACAGCGGCGCGGCTTTTCTGCGCCTGCCTATTTGCGCGTTTCGTTTTTGGCTTGAGGTTTGTTTGAACTGACGTTTTTTTCGCTATTTTTCGGCGCTGAGTTTTTCTTTTTGCCTTATGAGCCGGACGGGGGATGGATGGCCGCTTCGCCGGGATGTTTGCCGCAGCTTCGCCTGTTCCCATCTCGATTCCGAAGACATCGCTGATTTCCGCCGTTGACAGTGTTGGGTGCGCCGCGCCGGCTTTAGTCTCAGTCAAAGCCGTTACCGTGTCAGAGTGGCTGACCAGTTCATGGTGGCTTACATGCCGCAGAAGAAACAGCAGTTCCGGTTTTTCGTCGAGTCTCGCGCCCACTCCATAAAGCGCTGCTGCGACATGCTTACACATATCCGCCCAATCCGGACACGAGCAGTCCAGTTTGATCTCTTTCGGCGAGGGAAATAAACCGCTCTCGCGGCGCGTCATGATCCCCATCACCCGCTCTGAAAGCTTTCCCTGCAGTAACTCCATCAGGGAACCAATGCTACCGGCGCATTCCCGGCACAAAGATTTCCACCGCTCTTTCTTCACCGGCGCGATTGTCACTTTCACTTTGTATAAAGACGAGCCGCTGACCAGCGCTTCCACCTCACCCTGCCGTATATCAAGGTGGAGCACCGACCCGTTGCGCACATATGAGCGTCCGCGCGGCATTCGATTTGAGTAGTCGCTGTAAGATTCCAGATTATTGCACCACGCTTTGCCCCAGAAGGAACGGGCGATGGTTTTGCCTTCCAGCCTGACCGGCGATGAGACTTTTCCGCCTTTCATTATTTTCGCGGCCGCTTTCCCGGCGCGGCGGCGTTTATCCGCCGCGCTCACATACGGCTTATGATAATTCCAATATCCCCAGCTCATGATTGTTCTCCTAATTGCGGTTCTTATTCCGTCTCAGCTGCCCTGTTGATATCAAGCGCAACGAATTTCAGCAGGTCCTGGTTGTTCATTTCTGTCAGCATTTTTTCTTCGCCGCCGCCAATGACGCTGTCCGCCAGCTGCGATTTGCTTTCTATCATTTCGTCGATGCGTTCTTCAAGCGTGCCCCGGCATACGAACTTATGCACCAGCACATTGCGCTTCTGTCCTATTCGGAATGCCCGGTCAGTCGCCTGATTTTCCACTGCCGGATTCCACCAGCGGTCGAAGTGGATTACATGCGATGCTTCTGTCAGATTTAATCCGGAACCGCCTGCCTTGGCGGTAAGCACAAAAAATGGCGGACCGTTCTCGGCCTGGAAAGCGTTCACAAGACGATGCCGATCTTTGACCGGCGTTCCGCCGTGCAGGACCAGTCCCGCTTGCCCGAACAGGCTGGTGAGAAACTCCAGCAAAGGACCGGTCATCTCCTGAAACTGAGTGAACACCAGCGCTTTTTCCTGCCGGGAGGCAATCTCTTCCGCAATCTGACGCAGGCGCTGGAACTTGCCGCTTTCGGTTTCCGCATAGCCCCCATCCCGCAGCCAATGCGACGGGTGGTTGCAAATTTGTTTAAACCGCATCAGGTATGACAACACCAATCCGCGGCGCTGTATTCCCTCGACATTTCCAACCTGCTCTCCCAATTCGCGGACGGCCTGTTCGTAAAGCGCCGCTTGTTTCGGCGCCAGCCCGCAATAAGCTTTTACTTCCGTCTTCTCCGGCAGATCCGCTATAACCCTCTTATCCGTTTTCATCCGGCGCAGAACGTACGGCTTGGCCAGAGCGCGCAGCGCTCCTAGTCTGCTGCTATCCTGAGAGGCTGATTTTACAAATTGGCCGAATTGACGGGCTGACCCAAGCAGGCCGGGGTTGAGGAAGTCGAAGATAGACCACAAATCGCCAAGTCGGTTTTCCACCGGAGTGCCTGTCAGGACAAGCCGCTGGGCGGCGGCAAGCTCCTTGACAGCGCGGGTCTGGCGCGCAGTAGGATTCTTGATGGCCTGCGCTTCGTCCAGCGCTACCACGTCCCATTGTCTTCGACGCAGGCTCTCCAGTCTTGTAATCAGTCCGTAGGTGGTCAGGACTAAATCATAACCGGCCACTGCCTTGTCGGCGTCTTTTTGAAGCGATTTCCATTCCTCCGCCGGCAATTCTGACGGATGCAGGATGCGATATCTCAGCGTTGGGGCGAAGCGCAGGATTTCTGCCCGCCAGTTTGCCAGCAGTGATGCCGGCGCAACGAGCAGGCTGGGCTGCGCCGCGCGGCGCTCCGTTTTGCGCGCCAGCAGCAGCGCCAGCGCCTGAACCGTTTTGCCTAATCCCATGTCGTCGGCCAGACAGGCGCCCAGCCCAAGCTCCGTCATGAAATGCAGCCAGCTGACGCCTGTTTTTTGGTAAGGCCGCAGTTCGGCGAGAAGTCCGGGCATTGCTGACAACTCCCCCGTCTTGCCTGGATCACGGAGTCTGTCCAGCGTTGTCTCCAGCCAATTGCCGGCTTTAATTCCGCTCCATTCCTTCACAGCCGCGTCCGCCTCGTTATCTTTGGACTCGCCATTAATGTTTGCGCCGGAGAGCATGCGCATCGCCTCGGCAAAACTCACGCCGTCTCCAGCGGACTTCCCGATACTTTCCCAGTGTTTGAGCGCCGTCTTTAGTTTTTCAGGATCGGCTTCAACCCATCGTCCGCGGATCAGCACCAGTCCGCCTGATGAGTTCATCAGCGTTTTCCAATCTTCGTCTGTTAGGGGTTCGCCGTCCAGGCTCTTTTCCACCTGAAAATCCAATAGGGTATCCAACCCTAATCCCGTGCCTGCGGCATTGCCTAATCGGACGCTGACCTGCGCCCGTGGCGCATGATTTCCGCTCCACCAGTCGGGCAAACGCACCACCACTCCGCCCGCGTCCATAATAGGCACATCTTTCAAAAATCGGTAAGCCTGGGACGGCGTCCATGCCAAAGGCTTGAATAATGCGCCGGTTTCTACCAATTCGCGGGCCAGCGCGCTTTTCTCTGCCGCCGCGCGCACCGGCGACAGCAGGCGCAGCAACGCCGCTTTGTTGCCTTCACCCGCGTATTCCTTCAACGCCTCCGCCAGCGGCTGATACTTTACCCGGCCATGCCCCGACAC
>CAZFMJ010000064.1:0-16989 GCA_964520045.1 uncultured Elusimicrobiales bacterium
CTACAATCCCGCCTGTGATAAGCACTTTGCCGTTAGGAAGCAAGGTGGCTGTGTGTTCGTATCTTGTGGTTGTCATCGCCCTTGTCGCCCGCCATTCCGGGTCAATGAGGAGGGGATAGGTAAGGCCGGTGTCATCAAAAATTAGAAAAATTAGGGACAGACACCATTTATCAGGCTGTCCAGCGGCCCAGCGACCCAGCGACCCAGATGCCAGTTCTCTTTCTTCTCTGTCATTCCCGAACGCTTTAATCGGGAATCCATTATGAGTCTGGATTCCTGCTTCCGCAGGAATGACGGCTCCGCTTTTTACCGTCTCCCGTCTACCATCCGCCCCCTCTTGCCTTCCGTCTACCGTCTTCCGTCTTCCATCTCCCGTCTTCTCAATTTTATAGCTTCCTTGAACACTTTTTCCCTTGCTGTCAAATACAATCGGAGGCGTGAGCTCCAAAACCGTTTTTCCTGTTTTTCGACTTATCACTGAAAGATTTTTGCCGTGTAAAGTAAATCCCCGCACATTTTCATTCCCTTCAAGTTTGTATTTAAAAACGGTTTTGTTTTTTTTACGCAGTAAATACATCTTTTCCATCTGCCCCCGTCCCGCGATATAAATTACGTCGGTATCAGGATATGCGCCCTTGTAAACGATTATCCCCTGCTCTATCTGCGCCGACACGGAAACCGTGTTCTCTGATACCGGAGTGATATACACCTGGTAGGAGGAGGAGTCACCGGACACAGGTTGCCCAGCGACCCGGTTGCCCAGTTGCCCAGTGCCTCCCCCTCCCTTAATCCCTCCCCCCTCTGCGGGGGAGGGTGGGGTGGGGGGCATGGAAAGCTCTATACCGACTGTTCCGTATTCCTTCGGAAAAAAGAATGACGGAACACCGGCATTGTTTCTGCCTTCTCTTTTTGCCAATGCCTCCACCGCCTGCCTTTCTTCGGGCTTCAGCGCGCCGAATACCCGCATGGAACCCAAATAACCTTCCTTAGGCGTGAAACCGGTAAGTGGTAAATCTGTGGGAATAAATTCCGTTCCAAATCCCATTTCAAGTTTAGCGCCTATCTGCGGAAATTTCTCCCGGATGATTTTGGTAACATCAGGATCGCTCATGGGAGGCAAAACTGCTTTCGTCTGGATTCCTGCTGTCCTGTTGTCCTGCTGCCCAGCGGTCCCGCTGTCTCGCTGTCCCATTCCTTCCTTAGAGGCTTTGAGAATGGGGCGGTCCAAACTCACTGCCTTTACGGATGGTTTGGACTGTCTAGCGGTCCAGCCGTCCAGCCGCCCAGCCTTCTTCCCGTCTCCCACCTTCTCCAATTCCACTTTCGCCAGCTGCCAGTTCGGATTGTATTTAAGCGTCTCCCGCAATTCCCTTTCCGCGTCCTTTATGCGTCCGGCGTCCTTGTAATAAAGCGCGAGATTATACCTCACTCTTATCTGATCGGGATAATTTTTAAGCAGTCCCTCGCAGATTTCAATCGCTTTGCCGGTATCCCCCGAATAAGAATACGCCGCCGCAAGATTATTTGCAATATCAAGATAACTTACATTCCCCCCCCACTCCTGACTGTACTGCAGGTCGGAATCACGGCGTATTCCTTCCGGCCCGCTTGCTATCGCCTGATCCCGCCGGAAACCTCCGCGCATTCCCGCTGTCCGGGACTTCCACCTAAGCGCCTCCTCCAATGCCTGTATCGCCGCCTTATAATTTCCCCCCCTCAAATACACAACTCCCAGCTGGGAGAGCGTCTCGGGAACATTTACTTTGGTCTGAAGCGTCTTGCGGTAGTTTTCTACCGCAGACTGAAGATTGCCGTCCTGCACGGCTATCCGCCCCAAATCACGGCTGGCCTCCCAATAATCAGGGTCTATGGCAAGCGTAAGCTCAAATTCCTTGGCCGCTTTTTCAAATTCGCCCATCCCCGCCCACTGCCGGCCCAATCCGTAATGCATCCTTGCGCTCTGCGGAGAGGTTTTAAGAGTGGCCTGCACCAGGGCCATGGCGCTTCGCCAATCCTGCGCCCTTAAGGCGGTAAGCAGTCCGAAAACCGCGACAAGCATAACCGGAACTATCTTGAACCGCTTATTCATCATAAACAAAGCAAATTCACCCGCAACAAAACTAAATCCCATAACAGCCGCATACGCGAAACGCTCGGCCATTACCGCCTTTATCGGAATGATATTTGACACAGGCAGAAGACCGGTAAAGAAAAACAGTATCCCGAAAGAAAGCGCGGGCCTTTTGCTCCGCATTCTCACGGCGAGAATTAAAAGAGCCGACAACACGGAGCAGGAAAGCATTACGCGCGGATCAAAAATAGACCTGCTTACAGGCAGTAAATATTCAAGGCTGAGGTGATACGGCCATACCATAAGCCTTGCATAAGTAGCCAAACCCTTTGTCATGGTAAGCATCGTAAGGTAAAAACTGCCCGCCCAGTAATACGTCTGGCTCATTTTGCCCAGCATCGCGGAACGAAGTAGAAGGTAGACGCCGGTGACGATAAAATATGGAAGAGCCTTTAAGAAGACGGAAGGCAGGCTGAAGGCTGTCCGCCAAACCGCCACGGCGGATCCGCCAACGCTGTAGTGGCGGAAAGGCTGAAGGCTGAAACAGTGTTGCTCATCAACTGACGGCGGGACGGCGGGACGGCTAGACTGCTGGACTGCTGGGCTGCTGGGCTGCTGGGCCGCTGGGTCACTGGGCCGCTGGGCCTCTGGTGTCTGGTGATTTTTTAATTCCGTTTCCCGTCTACCGTCTACCATCTCCCGTCTACCGAGAAAAGATTCCCATAAAATCAGGACAAGCGGAAGAACAACCGCGAATTCTTTCGACAGCAGAGCCGCTCCGAAACAAACCAATGAAGCCGGCGAAGCATGCCCCTTTGAAATATAAAGCCAAAAGGCCCAAAGAAAGAATAACCCGGCCAATAAATTAGACCGGCTGGAAACAAACACCACCGATTCAACCTGAACGGGATGCGCCAAAAACACCGCCGCCGTAATCAACGCGGGAAACAATCCTCTTTCCCATTGTGATTTCTCGGGTAGATGGTAGACGGTAGACGGTAGACGGGAAATGGGGAAAGAAGAAACGGAAGATGGAAGTATTGAGGAAAAAAATTTCAGGGCTATAAAAAACAGCAGAATTGCGTTTAAAATATGCAGAAGCGCATTAAGCAGATGATAGCCGAAAGTATTCAGCCCGCCCAACGCATGGTTTACGGCATACGAAAGAGTGACCAGCGGCCTGTAGTTGTCATGCGCAAGCTCCTGATCATAAGCCAAAGTTCCGGGGTCCGTAAAAAATGAAGGCAGGTTTTTAAGGCTCCGTATGGACTCGTTCAGCAGAACGAAAGAATCGTCGTCATACACGAAAGGATAATTCAGAGACGGACCGTAAAGAAGCGCGCCGAGCAAAACCAAAACGCCGAGGCAGAGACGGATCATCTTTCGCTCAGACATCGGCTTTTTTTCAGTCGCTGCGGGGGCGCATTCCTTTTCATTCCCTCCTGAAGGAATACTCCCGCCGGCGGGATCTTCCGCCGCCTTGGGTTCTTCGTCTAATGGGCACATATCCGGTACCAAGTATTATATAGTAAGTTCGGATATACATGCAACCGCGAGGAGACATCGGACCGGCTTTATATTGACGAAAGGCACACAATGTATTATACTATTGACGTGAAATACTTTTCGTGGAACGGGCGGAAAAATGAGCAGTTAAAATCGCAGCGCGGCGTGAGCTTTGAGGAAGTTGTTTTTCATATTCAGCAGGGCTCGGTCCTGGCCATACTGAAACATCCCAGCGAAGCAAAATACCGCGGACAACAGATTTTTGTAGTGGAGATGAATAACTACGCATACCTGGTTCCATTTGTAGAAACAGAACGGGAGATTTTTTTAAAGACGGTTATTCCAAGCCGCAAGGCTGCTAAAAAATATCTGCGAGGTGGTTTCGATGACTAAAATGACCAAAGAAGAGCGGGATATCATGCGGTCTGCCGACCGCGGGGACTGGAAGCCGGTACGCCGACTGAAAACTAATATGCGCCGTTATAGCGCATATGCCCGCGCAACCTTCCAGAAAGACAGAAGGATAAATATCCGCATCTCGTCTAAGGATTTGGAGGGGGTGCAGAAAAAAGCTTTAGAGGAAGGCCTGCCGTATCAGACGCTGATTTCCAGCATGATTCACAAATATATTTCAGGAGCATTGACCTAAGCAGTTAAATCAGAATGAAAATACGGAATTGGATCGATGATATCTCTGAAAATTATATTTTGGCGGCTATCCTTTTAATTTTTTTATTCTTCGGTTTGACTAGAATCGGGAATGTGGGCGTGCAGTATGATGAAATACTTTTCGGCAATGCCGCGCTGGGCAAAATCGACAATACATTTATAGCGCGGGAATTTTTAGGCATACCGACGCTCCTGATGGCGCATATCGGAGCGTTGAAAGCTTATTTATATTACCCAATATTCGCCTTATTCGGAGTGTCGGCGGAAACGATAAGGATACCCGCCGTCATACTGACTCTTTTTTCAGCCTTTGCGCTTTACCTGCTGTCCGCGAAAATTTTCGGCAAAAAAACCGCCCTGCTTGCGGTATTGTTTTTTGCCCTGTCCCCCTCCGTAATACAGCATACCCGTTATGACGTAGGGCCCAACGCCATTGAGTTATTCCTCAAAATAATTTCGTTATACCTTGTCCTCCTGCTGTCGCAAACCCGAAAACTTCGATACGCGGCGCTTCCGGTTTTGGCGGTGTTTGCCGGCGTATTCAACAAACTTAATTTTATCTGGTTTCTTAACGGTCTGCTTGTTTCTTTAACCGTTCTGCATTTTAAGCCCCTGCTGAATCTGGAATTTCAGGCCGGAAAAAGAGAGCTCAAGCTTCCTTTGATTCTATCGGCTGGGTTCGGCCTTTCCTATTTGTACTGCTTTTCAGCGGTGGGCGGATATAACGCGTCGGGATATGTGAGTTTGTCTGCATTAAAACTTAATTTTGCGGTCGTCAGCAATAACCTCATCGGCGTATTGGACGGCACGGCATTTTATAATTACGCCTTCGGAAATTTACAAAGCGTATGGGCTCCGTTTTTTGTCTGGGCCGTGATTTTAATAATTACGGCCGGTTTTCCGCTGAGCATCCGGAGCTCGGATATAAGAAATTCTCAAAAAACCCGGTATTATCATTTCATACTGCTGAATCTGGTTTTGACGGTTGTTCAGATATATTTCACCGGACTTGCCATCGCCTCATGGCATGCACTGACCATATTTCCGTTTATTTCCATCGCCATGGCGTATTCGCTGCGCCTGCTTTATGATTTCTGCAAAAAACGCCTAAAATTTGAGGGATTAAGGCTTACAGCAGCGTTTCTGCTGATTATATCGGCCTTAACCGCCTACAACATAGGCATAAACCTGAAATATGTTTCAGCCTGTAATTTCCCCCCGAAAAATCATTCATGGTCGGCTGAAATTTACAATCTGATAAATTACGCGAAGGAAAGGCCGGAAAAATTTATATCTCTTGACTGGGGAACCCATACCCAGCTGATCGCTTTCACCGGAGCAAAAAATAAATTTTACGAACTGCTCTGGATACTAAACGGCGCGGGCGACGCGGAAAGCAGAAAGATCTTATTTGAAAACTGCATGGACGGCGCGGATAACCTTTTTATAATGCACTCTCCGGAAACTTCCAGCTTCATTAATCCGAGGAATAATTTTTTCGAAACGGTAAAAGAGCATAATCTTGAGGCGCAAAAGGTCAAAGAGTTCAGGGAATCCGGAGGCAGGGTAATATTTGAAATTTACAGGGTGGGAAGTCCTCTGCCGTCTTCCGCCGTCCGGCAGGAAACCGGGGAGGGGGCGGTATGGCGAAACCCCGATGCGCGGGAGGAAGCAGCTCCGCCCGCTCTGCGGATAGAGCCAGCGGACGGCGAAAATACCGAGGTCAGGCGGTACCAACAGCCTTTCGTTTTAAGCCCCGGCTCCGGTTATCATATCAATGTTCCGAAGTTTATATGCGATGAAGTCAGGCTGTCCCTGCATTGCGCATGGCCGTTCGGCAGGAGCTGGCTGGCGAAAACGCAGGTTAACGTCATTATACTTTACGATTCTACGGAGAAAGCGACTAAAGCCGTTTTTTTCGCCGACGACAATCCTTCCGGCAGAGAACTGCGGGTTTCAGCCGGGCCGTACCCGATAAAAGAAATTATCGTCACCGTCAGGCCGCCGGACACATTTTATCCGTATCCCGAATCCGCCGTTTTGCGGGAAATAACATTTGTTGCCTATAAAAAACCGGAGGCGGAGACGGCGAAAAAATAAAAAACAGCATACCCACGGGGACGGCAAAAGATAGTTTTCAAACGAAGACGCAAAGAAGATTTGCCACAAAAAGCACAAAGGACACAAAAAAGGGAAAATAGGGACAAGGAAAATAGGAAGAAAATAGGGACAGACACCATTTATAAATGGGCCGCAAAGACGCGCAAAAGGCACAAAAAGAACGGCAAAGAAACAGTTGAGATATTCACGCTAAGGATGCAAAAGCACAAAGCAATAAGGTTCTTCCGGCTTCCCAGCGGGTAAATCAACCGCACTGTCATGAACGCTACGGGGCAGGCATGGAGTTGCTCCGCAGCCACATAGCGGATGGGAGACCTCTCCACCCGTTCCGCGGTGGAGGGGGAAACCACGGGAGGGTTTCCTACGTGGCGGAGGGGCAATTCCATGACTGGCCCGCACCCAGGCCAAACCCGGTAGAGCCCAAAGAATATTGGACCGATATTCTTGTTTCTTGGGTAAATCTTTGCGGCTTTGTGTCTTTGTGTGATAAAGACGGTAAGAAACCTTGGATTCCCGCTGAAAGATTGCGGGAATGACAAAAAAAAACCTAAAATGAATTTTTCACAGATGCGCCGTATAGATAACTGGGCCGGAATCCCCGTGTGTTTTCTGCTGGGAGCTGTGGAGTATATCCGCGGAATAATTTTCGGGACTCCGGAAATTATTCCCGAAGATAAAACCCGTAGAATACTTGTAATTAAATTTCTAGGGCTGGGCTCGCTGGTGCAGGCCACGGGGATGTTTCGGCTTTTGCGCAAACGCCATCCCGACGCAAAAATAGCCCTTCTGACTTTTAAGCCGGGAGGCGGGCTGGCAAAGCTTTTCGGCATTTTTGACGAGGTGCGCGAAATACGAACGGCCTGCCTGTTCCTGTTCGCATGGGACAGCATAAAGGCTCTCTGCTGGGGCAGGTTCAGCCGGTTTGACGCGTCTTATGACCTTGAGTTTTATTCGAAATACTCCTATATAGTTTCATATCTGATCGGCGCTCCGATGCGATTCGGCTATTTTGTAAGGCCTCTGCGCCACGTTAAACTGCTCACCCATCCGGTGCCGTTTAATCCGAACCGCCATATTTCCCAGGCATTTTTGTCCCAGCTTTCAGGAGGAAACGACGATCCCCGCGCCCAAACGCTCGAACCGCCGGTTCTTTCCGCCGGGGCATGCAAAGAGGCTGAAAATATATTAACCCGCTTCGGAATACAAAATGCAGGGTGTCTCATCGCAGTCAATATAAACGCCAGTAAACTTTCTGCCCTCAGATTTTGGCCTCAGGAATATTTCACTGAGATGATAACGCGCCTGCATAAGCGCTATGACGCCGTGTTTTTGTTTGTGGGCGCGGTTGAAGACCGCCCGCGGATAGATGAATTCCTAAACCGCCTCCCCGGACATATCCGCGCCGTGAACATCGCGGGTTTCACAAATATGGAAAATCTGCTTTCGCTCATGAGCCGGGTCAAACTTTTGGTATCAAATGACTCCGGCCCCCTGCATATCGCCGCCATGATAGGCGCGCCTACTATTTCTTTTTTCGGGGCGGAAAGCGGACGCGTTTACGGGCCGGTCGGGGAAAAACATATAAATCTGGACAAGGAGCTTTACTGCAGTCCGTGCCTTAACGCCTTCAATTTCAAGGAATTTGACTGCCCGTACGGACTACGCTGTCTGAAAGAAATAACTCCGGATGAGGCATTCTCTGCCGCCGAGAAACTGCTGGGAGCCCCTCAAACTACCTGCCCAATCCTTCCCCATGGAGACATACAAACGGGGGCGGATAAATCGGACGTATCAACAATCCGTAAAACTAATTGCCCGATATGCGGGGAAAAAACCAAAGAGACAACGCTTCCTCAGAACGATCTGCCTCTTTCGTTCTGCAGGAATTGTTTTTTCGCATGGCAAAATCCCGTTCCTTCGGATAAGTGGCTTAAAGCCGTTTATCAGCTTGACCATTATTCCGCCTCAGGCGGGCCAAACAGCGCGGCTGAGCTCGTAAAACGCGCCACTTTCGCGCGGTGGCTTGCTGAAATTGAGAAAGCGCTCCCTCAGCGCGGACGCCTGCTGGATTTAGGATGCGCGGGCGGGCTTATGCTCGGCGAAGCAAAAGCTTCCGGCTGGGAGGTTTTTGGAATTGATATTTCAGAACGGGCGGTTGAAACCGCTCGCCGTAATTTCGGCCCGGCGGTAAAGCTGGGAGAATTGGAAGAGATGGATTTTCCGGAAGGATATTTTGACGCAGTCACAATGTTTGATTATATCGAACATGTGAGGGACTTAAACGCCGTTTTCCTGAAACTGCGCCGGATATTAAAACCGGGCGGAATTCTGGCTCTGACCACTCCGGACGTAGACAGCCTGAGCAGTCTGCTTTTAGGCGGTCTTTGGCCTCATTACAAGCGGGAACATATCTATTATTTCTCCAAACAGGCCGTTTCCGCTTTTGCGCAAGCTCAGGGTTTTAGAGTCGTAAAAGCAATTCCTGCCCGGAAAACCGTCAGCCTTAACTATTTATCCGGACAGTTTAAAATTTATCCCCAGCCTTTGTTTACGCCTCTTTTTTCGGCATTGGACAAAATCGCGCCGTCCTCATTGAAAAACTTTCCGTTCAAAGTTTCATTAGGGGAAATTTTCGTCATATTATCAAAAAAATGAAAACAGCCGCTTACCATAGAAACACGGAAAAAAACGAAGATTAAACGCAAAGGACGCAAAGCAGACGCAGAGAAAATTAGGAAAATTAGGGACAGACACCATTAAGAAAATTAGGGACAGACACCATTTATAAATGGGCCGCAAAGACGCGCAAAAAAGAAGAAAGAAGAGGAAAGATTGGCCACAAAAAGCACAAAAGGCACAAAAACAACAAAAAAGTTACCACGGAGACACGGAGAAAGACGAGATTGGGAAATTAGGCAAGAACGGGGAAACGGCTGGGCATCTGGGTTTCTGTGTGACTGGGCACCTCAGAAGAACAATCAAAAAAACATCAAATGGCAAGGCTTCTTTTTCTTCAGGACATTTATTTCGAATATCTCGGGCCCGCGTATATTTCTGCCATGGCGCGCAAAAACGGCCATGACTGCGCTCTGGCCATAGGCCGGAAATTCGCGGATTTTTCACGCGCAGTTGAATCGTTCAAACCCGACATCGTCGGTTTTTCGGTCATGACCGGAAGCCATCTCCGGGCTCTTGAGCTGGCCCGGCAGATGAAAAAGGTTTACGGCCTCCCGAATATCTTCGGCGGTCCCCACCCCACTCTTTTCCCCGATTTCCTGAATAAAGACGGCGTAGACATGATAGTCCGCGGAGAGGGAGAACATACCGTCTGCGAAGTTTTAAATACGATAGCTTCGGACCGGGATTTCTTAAACATACCCGGACTGGGACTCAAGCTTTCGGGAATCCCCCGCGTCAACGATATCCGCCTTCTGCCTGAGGATCTGGACGATTATCCTTTCGCTGACAGGGAACTTTACGCCGGCTTTTCCGGCGGGATAGACCTGTCGGCGCGGTGCGTGCTTACTTCGCGCGGATGCCCCTTTCACTGCTCCTTTTGCTTTGAAGACGCCATGCGGGAAATTTATAAAGGCAAAGGAAGCTATGTGCGCGCGAGAAAAATCGAAAAGGTCATCGAGGAATGCCTGCTCCTGCGCGATAAATACGGGACAAAAACCATTTATTTCGCCGACGATCTTTTCGGAATGAATAAAGACTGGCTTTATGAATTTCTGGCGGTTTACCGCAGGCAGGTCGGCTTAAAATTTATATGCCTCATCCGGGCCGATATCGCGGCGTCAGACCCGCAATATGCAAAACGGCTGGCCGAGGCGGGCTGTGAGCGGGTTTTTTTTGGAGTTGAAACCGGAAGCGAACCACTGCGCAATAAAGCGCTGAATAAACAGCTGACGGACGGGGAAATTTACAAAGCGGCGCGGTTTCTGCACGAGGCCGGCATTAAATTCCGCTCCTACAACATACTGGGGCTTCCGGGAGAAACTCTCGCCGACGCCCTCAAAACCGTGAGAATGAATATAGATATCAAAGCGGATTACCCGTGGTGCTCCCTGTTTTCGCCTATTCCAGGACTCGCGCTTACGGATTATGCGGTTAAAACCGGCTGTCTTTCCGGTAAATTCGGCGTCGACGACGTAAACCGGGGCTTTTTTTTGGATAATCCCCTTACCTCGAAGGAGATCCGCAATCTCCAGAAATTTTTTCAGACAGCTGTACGCATGCCCTGGACCCTTGCGCTTATAAGACTGCTGATAAAACTTCCGCCCAATCCGCTGTTTACAGTTTGGTTCGGGTTTATGTATTTCATAAACTATCTGCAGAGCGAAAAAAAAAGATTTTTTCCGGCTCTTATGACCGCGGCAAAAAACTGGCGTTATATCTTAACCAAAAATTAAACTTATGAAAAAAATCAATGAAATAGCGCGGCGAATTTATGTGTTTTTAAAAAACAGCGATAATTTTCCGCTTTTGCTCACTCTTGCATTGGCGGTCTTCAGGCTTAATATCGGGCTCAACGAGTCCCTGTATCCCGTGTACCGTAATTTCGGGGATGTCGGGCAATGGGTCGACTCGGGAGACAGAATCCTTTCCGGACAGCTTCCCTACCGCGACTTCATGGCTTTATACGGGCCGCTCCTGTATTTTTTCACTACGCTGTTTTATAAACTGGCCGGAGCGAACTGGTTCGCCGCCACTCTTCAGCTTGAGGTGATATCTCCGCTTATCTGCCTCTTTTTGATTTATTACATAGCTCAGCGTTCTTTTGACAGACTGAGATTTAAGCTTCTTTTTATAGCCTCCGCCGGAATAATGGGGCTCGACCGTTTTTTCTGGACCTCGGCATTGCGGGTCTGGCTTCCCCTGACCGGACTCGTGCTGGCGGCGGAAGCCTTTAAGCGCGGGCAGGCAAAATTATTTTCCTGCGCCTGCGCCCTATGCGGACTCTGCCTGTTCGTAAGTTTTGAAACGGGATGCGCCGCGATTTTGGCCTGCGGACTGCTCGCGGTTTACGGCTGGTTTTCAAAATACCGGGACAGGAAATTTTGTCTGGGTTATCTTTGGTTTTTGGCGCCGGTCTGTCTTATGCTGCTGATAATGCCCCGCGTCTGTCTGGAATATTTCGCCACGATGAAAGGTCTTGCGGCCATAACCAATTGGTACGGCGGACTGCTGTTTCCGCCGTTTGCTCCCGTCTCGTGGTCAAGTATCATGTTTTACAGCCCGTTTCTGGCGATAGGAATTGTCGGAACGGGGTTGGCTCTTAAACTGACGAATTTCCGGAAAACGCAGAACCAAGCCGAAGTCATTGCGGAACTCGCTTTGTGGCTGTTTTCCGCCCTTCTGCTCAGAACCCTGCTGGGACGAAGCGATTATTTTCACTGTCTTTTTATTCTGCCTCCGCTTTTTCTTGTCTGGATCAGATTCTGCCAATCCCTGCCGAGCCGGCATGGCATATCTCCGGTTTGGCTTGCGGTTTTATGGCTTTTTCCTTTCTGGGTCGCAGGTTTTTATGATCTGGACAGGTATTTCATACAAAGGAACGAGCTGTTAATCCGCAATCTCGCGCCATGGACCGAAGAAGGGGTAACCGAGTCAGTGGAATTTATCGGCAAAGTCAGGCAAATCACGGCTTTGATACATGAACGGGTCAGGCCGGACGAAAAAATAATATCGCTTCCGATTTCAATTTATGCCCACTGGTCAAGACGGGGTTCGGCTCTGGGGATGAACCAGCCGGAGCAGATCCTCGCCCTGCCCGACGGCCCAAAACGCGCGATCGCGGAATTGGAAAGACACAAACCTCCCGTTGCGGTCATCGACCAAAGCATGATCATCCATTTTCTTCCGGCGTATCTTACCAATGACCGCTCTCCCGACCCCCTACAGCGCCGGCTGACATGGGCCACTCCCGCGGATGAGGCCATAACGCGGGAACTGCGGGCGTATCTGATGTCCAATTATAAAATTGAAGGCTGGCTGGACGGAGTTTTAATATTGACGCGCAAACCCGCTCCTGAAGCGCCGTGGGAAGAAGTCGTGATTGAACACTATGAACAGCCGTTCATACTGCGGACCGGAGAAGATTATATCTTGAAAGTTCCCCTGCTAAAATGCGATGAACTGCGTCTTATGCTCAAATGCTCTTATCCCTTAGGACTCGGCTCGCTTGCAAAAACCTACGCGAACATTACCATTATATACGACTCAACGGATACGATAACAGCCGGAGCCCTGCCTGTTCCTCCGGCTCAGCTTAACCGCGATTTGCGCATTTTGACACAGCCGTATCCGATAAAAGAGATTATTGTGAACGTGCTCTCCCCCGGAGCCTTTAATCCCTCTCCGAAATCAATAATTTTAAGCGAAATAACTTTCGTGTCCCGCGAAACAGAGGGTAAACGGGAGACGGTAGAAGGGAGACGGTAAACGAAAAAACACGAAAACCGATTTGCCGTAAAGATGCACAAAAGGCACAAAGATATAACGGAAGGGAAAACGGTTGGTCACAGAAAGCACAAAATTGAAGACGCAATTACAAAGAAGATAACGTGTGAAAAGGTTTTTTTATTTTTTTATCTTTCGTTTTTTCCTTTCCGTCTACCATCTACCATTTACCGTCTTCCGTCCTACTTACGGCGTTATTTTCAGCCAGATCTGGCCTACTGCGGGACTATCCGGGTCATCGGTGCGGTTTTCTATGACAAGATTCTTTATATTTGTGACTCCTATGGAAGAAACTGAGATACTGTAAACCCCGGCCGCCGCGCTGGTTGAAATATACATTGTGTCTTTATTCGCCTCATACGCCTGCACATGCAGTCTGGCATTAGGATTGGATATGCCTATACCCACTTTGCCGTCGGCTTTTACTACGACCAGCTCCTGTCCCGCCGACGTTCCGCTTGAAACCTCAAAAATCGGGTATGACGCTGATGCTCCCGCGCTGGATACGTGGAGTTTTGCCGAAGGCGTATCGGTTCCTATCGCAACCGCGCCTGAAGATTTTTGGAAGACAAATTCATTCGTTCCGCCCAGAGCCGTTCCGCCGTCGTTAAACTGCACATATGTATCCAACCCGCCGGGCGTGCTTCCCCCCCCGCCCCCGCCTCCTCCCGCGGCCGTTGTGGAATAAGTGTTATCCAGCCATTGTATGCGTTTTACGTGCAGATACCCGTCGCCCGTCATCCACATGGCCTCCTGCGTGAGAGCGGGTCCGGTCGCGACAAGCAAAGTATAGTCGCTTGCCGCCGGAGCGTTGTCAACCACGCTGAGCAGGGCTTTTGTCGTGCTTGTGCCTATTCCCACATGCGCCCAAGACGACACAAACAGTCCGTATCCTCCCGTTGTATGGCTGGCGATAAGAAGGGGCTGGGCGCCGGAACCGAGGACATGAAGTTTTGATACGGGAGTTATACTGCCTACGCCGACATTGCCTGAAGCGTTTAGAAACATTGAGTTGCCGTCCGCCGGGTTTACCGTGATAGTTGTTAAAAAACCGCCGGCGTTTTTAAACCATGTTCTGTCGGTGACATTGTTGTTTACTTCCGAACCCACCGAATCAGCCCATGTGAATGCGCCGTTTGCCGTTGATGACGAAGCGCGTCCGGCGGCGAATGAATAATCGCCCTTAGCCACGTTGCTCAGTCCCCCAGGAACCGCTGAATATTGACCCATCGCTATGTTGCCCCATCCTCCTAAAACCGCCGAGTATATACCTTCCGTCCTGTTTTCCCTTCCCCCGCCTATTGCAGAGGAATCAGCTTGGCCAACGTTATACAGTCCTCCAGCGATTACAGCATTTTCACCGCTGTTCATTACGTTGCCTTGTCCTCCGCCTATGGTGGCATAGTTATAGTTGGGGTGTGTTCTGTTTCCGTATCCTCCGCCGATGGTGTTGTCCTGCCCGTTAGCCGTATTAAACTGTCCGCCCCCGACTGTTGAATAATAGTTGCCTGCCGTGTTGTTATTTCCCCCGCTGATAGTGGTATAAGCGGCGTAAGCTTGGTTGTCGGATCCCCCGCTTACAACCGAGAACTGCCCGGCTGCGACAGAGCTGGCATTTGTCCGGAATGTCTGCAAATCAACTGCGCCGAAGCCCCGCGCACTGCCTGCCACTGTTCCGAGCCCGACACCTGTTGTGGTTATCGCTCCGCCGGTTGAAATAGCCAATCCGCCCGTTATCGTGAAACTCGACCCTTGTAAGGTCAATGAGCCGGTCATACTCATTGTCGAGACATTTATAATGTTGTAAGTGTTAAGGTTCAAAGTCGTGGTCGCCACATGATTGCCGAGATTATCCGCCGACCCGCCCGGCGGTAAATTAGTAAGCCCCGAGCCGTCGCCGATAAATTTCTTTGCCGTTACCCATCCCTTGCCGTCAACCGTCATGGCGTCTGAAGTCGCCCCCGCTGTCGACACCACAAGAATATTGTTTGTCCAGTTGGCCCCGCTGGAGACATGCAGGCGGTAAGAAGGCGTTATTCCTACGCCGACATGACCGGCAGAATCGATTCTCATCTTCTCCGACCAAGTGGTCCCATCAGAAGTGCTTACGGTTCCAAAGGTCAGACTGCCGTCTGAGGCGAAGTATTGCTGAAGCTCTGTGCCGTTCCTCCCGAATCCATACTTGGTGTTTCCGCTTTGATAAATATGGATATAGTCAAGGTTACTTCCAAAGTCGCCGAGAGAGAGTCTCGCCAGAGGAGTAGTAGTGCCGATTCCAAGCATGCCGGCGCCAATGCTTGTTAGCCTCATTCTTTCATCCAACACACCGCTAGTCATCGTAAAAAAGGCAAGGGAATTGGCTTCATTTCCGGCGGCTGTGTTTTGGGTAATGTTCCCGATACGGGCGCCCTCGATTGGTTTCCCTGAATCATTTTTAAACAGCATTTCGACTCCATTCCAAGCCTCGCTTCCTGCTATGGTCTTTGAGTTGTAAATTCTCAGGATTCCAGTTGATCCGTTTTTTGCGACCTCTAACGCGCCTAAAGGATTCGCTGTTCCTATCCCCACGTTTCCGTAAGACGACACATACAGCCCGTATCCCCCCGTAGTATGGCTGGCGATAAGAAGCGGCTGACTGCCTGAATCAAGGACATGGAGTTTTGACACTGGAGTTATACTGCCTACGCCGACGTTGCCTGAAGCGTTAAACAACATCGTAAAGCCGTCGGCGGAATTTGTGGTAACGCTGGTCAAAAATCCGCCCTGGTTTTTGAACCATGTTCTGTTGGCTACGCTGTTAGTTGTTTCCAAACCCAATGAATCCGACCACGTGAACGCGCCGTTTGCCGTTGAAGATGACATATATCCTGCGGCAAAGGAATAATTATTTCCGGCCGTGTTATTTTTTCCTCCTGGAACTGTGGAATAGTCAGAGTTTGCCCTATTCCCCCATCCTCCTCCTATTGTGGAATACTGACCAGTGGTTTGGTTCCCCCATCCTCCTCCGATCATACCCCAGGCGCCTGCCGTGTTCATTATTCCCCCTGCTACTGTGGCATAGTTACCTGCTGCCGTGTTCTGATATCCTCCTCCGATTGTGGATGCTGTTGTACCGCTTGCCGTGTTCTGATATCCTCCTCCGATTGTGGCATAATCATTGCTTGCCATGTTCAGAAATCCTCCTCCGACCGTGGCATAAATATCACTGGCTTTATTGCCGCTTCCTCCGCTTATAACAGCAAACAATCCGGACGCAACCGAGCTGACGTTTGTCCTGAATGTCTGCAAATCAACGGCCCCGAATCCCCTTGGATCGCCGGAAACTGTTCCAAGTCCGACGCCCGTGGTCGTTATCGCTCCGCCGGTGGATATTGCCAATCCGCCCGTTATGGTGAAGCTTGACCCTTGCAATGTCAACGAGCCGGTCATTGCCATTGTTGAGACATTTATAATGTTGTAAGTATTCATGTTCAAAGTCGTGGTCGCCACATGATTGCCGAGATTGTCCGCCGATCCGCCCGGCGGCAAATTGGTAAGCCCCGACCCGTCTCCGATGAACTTCTTCGCGGTTACCCAGCCCTTCCCGTCGACCGTCATCGCATCTGAAGTCGCCCCCGCCGTCGACACAGCCAAAATAACTTCGGAAGAATTGGCCCCGCTGGTGACATGCAGGCGGTAAGAAGGCTCGCTTGTGCCTATGCCGACTTTGCCGGAAGCCGCGATATACATGTCATCCGCCGCTATTCCTGACGCGCTGAACTTGATACCGCCTGTGGCTGACCGCATCTTAATACCCCCGGAAAGACCGCTTGAGGCATTAATCACGCCCGAATCCTGCCAGCTAGGCACTAATCCGGCCATAGTATATCCTGCGCCTCCGCAATAAATTGACATCCCGTCATAAATACTGGAACCAGTTTGGAACACTATTCCAACGCTTGCAAGATTTCCCGCATCGTAATTATCTAATCTCAGACTGGTCCCATTATTTTGACTGCGCATTATATGGACGTCTTTGTTTGGATTTTCAGTCCCAATACCGATATTCCCGTAAGACGACACATACAACCCGTATCCCCCCGTGGTATGGCTGGCGATAAGAAGGGGGCGGTCTTCCCCTCCTGCGACATGCAGATTGGCGATGGGACCAGCGCCTATTC
>CAZFMJ010000065.1:0-16980 GCA_964520045.1 uncultured Elusimicrobiales bacterium
GCGGGCGATGGGAATCGAACCCACGTCTCAACCTTGGCAAGGTCGTGTTCTACCATTGAACCACGCCCGCTCAAACCACACTTTTCAACTGCCTCTTTATTATACCTATTATATCAAACTGCGAAAAATATTATAATATCTTTATACTATGTCAGAACCTTTTGTTCCGCGAGAAGTTTTTCTTACCAAAGGCATCGGGCGCCATCCTGAAAAGCTCACAAGCTTTGAGGAAGCGCTCCGAGACGCCCAGATAGCCCGTTTTAATCTGGTGCATGTCTCCAGCATTTTCCCCCCCTACTGCAAAGTGCTCCCAAGATCCAAGGGGCTGGAAAAACTCAGAAGCGGCCAGATACTCTACTGCGTAATGAGCAGAAACGCCGTGGACGAAAATCACAGGCTTATCGCCTCGTCCGTTGGTCTTGCGATTCCCAAAAATCACGCCCAGTACGGCTACATCTCCGAGCACCACAGCTTTGGAGAAACCGACGAGCAGACGGGGGAATACGCGGAGGACCTGGCGGCGCTGATGCTGTCTACGATTCAGGGAATAGAATTCGACAGCGAAGCGACCTGGGATCAAAAAGAAGAGATCTGGAAAATGAGCGGCAAAATCGTCAAAACAACCAATGTCACGCAGTCCGCGATAGGCACCGCCAAAGAATGGACGACGGTGGTGGCAGCCGCTGTTTTTGTAAGGTGACCGCCGAAGTAAACACGAAAGAATTCATGGGTCTGCGTTCCCGCAGAAGCCTTCCGCATTTATGCCGTTTTTTTGCGGTTCCCATCCCCTACGAAAAAAGCACTTCTTACGGACGGGGAACGGGAGGCGGGCCGGCGGCCGTCATTAAAGCATCCGGCCAGCTTGAGCTGTGGGATGAAGAAATAAAAGCCGAAACCTGGAAGCTGGGAATATGCACGCTCGCGCCTTTTAAGACAAAGAATATCAGCGAAGAGGTTTTTTTCCGGAAACTGGAGCAGGAAGCGGCGCGCCTCAGCCTCGCCGGAGGAGCTGTCCCGTTTTTTATAGGCGGGGAACACAGCATTACGCAGGCCCTCGTTCCGCCGTTCATCAAAAAATATCCAAAACTCTCCGTGCTGCATTTTGACGCTCACGCGGATCTGCGCCCGTCTTACGAAGAACGCGTGCGAAGCCATGCCTGCGCACTTTTTCCGGTTTCGCAAAAATGCCGGGTGGTGCAGATAGGCATACGCAGCGTGGCACCCGAAGAAAAACGCTATATAAATTCGGGGAACGTCAAAACCTTCTTCATGCATGACAACCGCAACATAAAACAATTGATCCGCAAAACGCTGGCTGCTTTGTCCGACACGGTTTATCTTACGATAGACGCCGACGGTTTCGATCCCTCGGTGATTCCGGGAACCGGCACGCCGCAGCCCGGAGGGTTCGGCTGGCATGAGGCCCTGGATATTTTTTCGGCGGTCTGCCGGAATAAAAAAGTGGTGGGCGCGGACGTGGTTGAGATCAGCCCGATGAAAGGTTCGTCGGTATCGGAATTTGCGGCGGCAAAACTGATATACCGCCTGATGGGATATATTGCTAAAACGAGGCGATTAAGAGCAGGTGTATAGTTACCGGCTGTATGCGTCTTTCACCGAGTAGAGAAAGTTTGGTTTTGCTTCTATAGGCGATTTTCAGCCCGACGCCGAAATACTTTGAGAAAAAGCGGTTGACTTCGCCCCCGGCCGTCCAGCCGGACAAATGAACGCTTGCCGAAGGAATTCTTTCCCCCTCTAATTTCATTCTGGCGAAAATTTCTTCCCTCCCAAGAGAAAACAAGAGTTGCGAATTCCACGGCAGATCAAATGCCGCGCCGGCCTCGGCCGCAATGGGCGCGAAAACCTGAAGGGATACTCCGCGCCCCGCTCCGGCAGACCCCGGAAGAAAAGACCCCGAGCCCTGCGCAAAAACCCTGTTTGTAAAAAAATATCTTACGCCTGTACCAATAAGCAGAAACTCCGCCGTTTTGCATTCCGCGCAGGCAGGACCGTTTTGAAAAGAGACTTTCTTAGGCGACGCGGAGAAATAAAACTCTATTCTCTCACCTTGGTTTTTTGCGGTAAAAGACTGAAAATTATCCTTCCCGCTGAAATCGGAGCGGCCGGCTGACGCCGCGGATATCGGACCCGTTGAAGGACTACCGGCAGACTCCGCATAAACCGGCCCTGAAATGTTCAGCTGACAGACCGCCAGCACCGGCCAGACGATAAACGATGCCGCGAATCCGCGTGGTATTTTTATCCGCATTTTTAAGACGGTCGTTATTCTTGTATAATTATGAGTGCGCCCTCATATTATGCAAAATCAACGGCATAAACAAAAGGGTGGTAAAAATCAAAAGGCAAACTGGAGAGGTGGCCGAGCGGCTGAAGGCGCAGACCTGGAAAGTCTGTAGACTCTAACGGGTCTCGAGGGTTCGAATCCCTCCCTCTCCGTTTTTCGCGTTGCGAAAAACGGAGAAGTCTCGCCCGCCAAAACAATAAAGTTATTTTGGCGAGGCGGACTCTCAAAATTTCTCTCAAAAACAAACTGGCGGATCCGCCGGAAAAGAGGTTAATTTCATTATGAAAAAATTACTATTCATTTTAATCGTTCCCGTTATTGCCGGACCTGCTTACTGCCGAATTTCGCCGATAGACCAATTAAAGGCCGGCGGCATCGATATCGGACATGCGGCGTCCCGGCAGCATGATTTAAATTTGCCGGAACCGGCGGCCGCAGCTTCTCTTCCGGCTCTTTTTATTCAAGATAATCAATCCCAATCCGAAAATAACGGCAGGCAGGAAGCCGCGGCCGCGTGCGAAAAAGCTTCGTTCCAATCCGACCGGCGGGAATGCCTGGCGATCGTAGCCAAATCCCGTCATTTTGACATCAATGCGGCAAACCTGTGCGGGGAACTAGATTTTTCAGGAGAAATAAAAAACTGCGTCGCGGCGATAGCGGACAAAACTTATTTATGGGTGGAAATACGGGAATGCTCAAAAAGCTCAATTGACAGCACGGTCGTCAACTGCCTGCAGAAAAAAGGCCTGCCTTATGCCGATAACACGCACGGCCGGGAAGAAGCGTATTCCGCGTGCGAAAAAGCGTTGTTCCCACCCGACCGGCAGGAATGCATCGCAATCGTTTCCAAGTCGCATTATTTTGACATCAATGCAGCGGGACTGTGTAAAGAGCGTGATTTTTCGGGACAGATAAAAAACTGCGTCGCGGCGATAGCAAATAAAACCTATTTATGGACGGAAATACGGGAGTGCTCAAAAAGTTCGATCGACAGCATGGTCGTCAACTGCCTGCAGAAAAGCGGTCTGCCTTTATAACTCTTAAATTATGACCGTCTTTACCGCGATAGATTTTGAGACAGCCGATTACGGAAGAGACAGCGCCTGCGCCCTGGCGCTCGTGCGCGCCGAAAATTATAAAATCACTAAACGCGACTATTTTTTGATCAAACCGCCGAGAAGATCCTTTGTTTTTACGGATCTGCACGGAATAAGCTGGTCCGACGTCTGCCGAAAACCCACCTTCGGGCAATTATGGCCCGAAATTGAAACCAGTCTGGCGGGATCGGATTTTATCGCCGCGCACAATGCGAGTTTTGATGAGAATGTGCTGAGGGAATGCTGTGTTATCGCCGGCTATGAATACCGCAATTATTCCTTTGTGTGCACGGTCAAACTGGCAAGGGACACGTGGGGATTAAAACCCGCGAATTTACCCGCGGTATGCAGACATCTCGGGCTTGAGCTGAACCACCACGACGCGCTTTCGGACGCAGAAGCCTGCGCCCGCATCGTAATCGCCGCGCATCTCTCCAAAAACCAAGGCCGGGCCAAAGACCGCAGATATTCCGGGCTAAGCAAATAAAAAAAGGCGCGGGAGGGAATCGAACCCTCGCATGGCAGTTTTGCAGACTGCCGCCTTTCCACTTGGCAACCGCGCCGTTCAAACTTCATATATATTTTACCAAACCCCGGCCGTCATAGCACGGCTTTTTTGTATAATTTATTAATGCCCCAGGAATCCGACCAGACGCAGGAACAAGCCGAAACCCTAAAAGGAAAAGCCATTCTTTTTATAAGTTCCGGTAATTTAAGCAAAAGATTTATTTTTCAGAAAGCGAAAAACCTCGGCATAAAAATCGTTCTTCTCAATACGGAAAACAACTGGGCGAACCGCTACTGCGACCATCTCATAAACGCCGATACTTACGACCACGCGGCGGCCATAACCAAAGTAGAGGAATTCCTCGACTCAAAAACCTGCGAAATAAACGGCGCCGTCACCTTTGTTGAAGACGACCTGCCTCTTTTGGCCAAGTTATGCGAAAAATTCGGCTGGATCGGAAATTCTTTTGAATCATCGATAAACTGCCGGAATAAATTAAAGACCCGCCAGATCCTGGAGCAGAAAGGACTTGGAAAATATTCCATGCCGTTTGCGCAGGTGCGCTCCCAGCGCGACATAGAGCGCGCCTGCCAGAAAACCGGATTTCCCTGCGTTTTAAAACCGGCATGGGGAGCCTCCAGCCAGTTTGTCGTGCGCGTAAACGATATCAAGGAAGCGAAAAATACTCTTCGCTATATACAAAACACCATGTCTCCGCAGTTTGATCCGATATTTTCTTACGGCACGGAAATACTCTGCGAAGGCTATATCGACGGAGCCGAACTGGATGTTGACGTTCTGCTTCAGGACGAAAAAATAAAATTTTTCAGCTTCACGGATAATTTCCCGACCAAAGAGCCATTTTTTGTGGAAGCCGGCGACGCCATGCCGTCAAGGCATGAAGACGCGATTCTTGAAAAAATGCTGGAAATGGCAAAAGAAACCATCGCGGCCTTCGAGCTTAAAAACGGGGCACTGCACATAGAAGCCAAAATTGATTCCGGCATGCCGAAACTCGTTGAAATAAACGCGCGCATGGGCGGAGATTACGTATACGACTGGATAAAAACCATCTGGGGAGTGGACATCATAGAAGAAGCTATGAAAATCGCAGCCGGCATTCCTTCAAAACCGGCAAAAAATCCAGAACCCAGCCTGCACCTTACCAGCAAATACATCGTACCCTCAGCATCGGGGGTGGTTGCGGGGATAACACTGCCGGATATTTCCGCGCATGCGGATAAAATTCATGACATTTCAATATTGAAGGAAATCGGCGACCCTGTGCTTGTTCCCCCCGAAGGATTCGATCAGCTGGGCTGGGTGACCGGAAAGGGCAGAACATATGCGGAAGCGGATGAAAATCTTCAGGAAGCGATATCGCGGCTGAGCGTGACCACGGCCAGGTTTGACTCCACTTCTTCGATAGGAAAAACCCGCAGAAAAGACCGCTTTTCTTACGCCTCAATAGCCAGAAAACGGATTATACAAAGCGCCCGGCTTGAAAAAATAAGAGGCTTTGACACCAAAACCGTAAAATCCCTGCACGTCGGGATACTGTGCAATAAATACGAGGAGGCCGGAGAAGAAGAGCCGGCGGAAAACGGGAATATCAACGAATCGCTGGTTCACCGCGATCTTACCTCCGTGGGGCTTAACATACAAAAAGCCCTGGAAGCAAAGGACCACAGGGTCACCTTTTTTGACCTAAATGAAACGCCTCTGCCTTTTGAAAAAATAGCGAATGCCAATGTGGATATTATTTTCAATGTCTGCGAAAGAATAAATAACGCCAGCCTCCTTGAGCCCCATGCGGCGGCCATTCTGGATTGTCTCGGCATTCCTTATACGGGCTCGAATCCGCTTACGCTGGCGCTTTGCATAGATAAAATAAAAATAAAAAAACTGCTTTCGTTTCACAATATTCCGACGCCTAAATTTGACTATATTTTCGACAAAGACGAGCCTGTAAGCGACGAACTGCGCTATCCGCTGATAGTAAAACCCGCCAACACCGACAATTCCATCGGGATAGACAATAATTCGGTAGTTGAAAGCCCTAAACAGCTTAAAGAGCGGACTGAAGAAATTATCGAAAAACTAAAAAGGCCCGTGCTTGTGGAAGAATTCATAGAGGGCGACGAATTGGACGTATGCATAATGGGAAATGCGGAAAACGTTAAAGTCCTCCCGCTTTCAAGATCTGTCTTTGACGATATGCCGCGCGGTTTCTGGCATATCTATCCGTTCCGCGCAAAGTGGACGGACGACCCCGTTTACAAAAAAATACGCACGGAACGGCCGGCAAAATATTCCCAGAAGCTGACTCAGCTCATCTCGGAGATATGCCTTGATGTTTATAATATTCTGGACTGCCACGATTATGCGAGAATTGAACTGCGCGTGGACAAAGACGGAAACCCCTATGTCATAGAGGCAAATCCCAATCCTTCAATAAATATGGGGGACTGCGTGCCCGCCTCTGCCGAGCTGATAGGACTTTCTTACGGGGATTTTATCGAAGAGATACTCAAGAGCGCTATAATCCGCTACCGAAACCGCCCGCCGTACTACCATCTGCAAAGCGGCCTCTTAAATCTTGTATAACCTTCTAAACGTTACCCAGAAACCCAGCCTCCCAGTTTCCCAGCAAACACGAAATTTGAAAGTCGAAAGTAGACCGTAGTTGAAGTTTTGTCACCTTTCAACTGCTCCGCGCCCGCAAAAACGGGCGCCGCGGCTTAGCTGTCTCGCTGCCCAGCCGCCTAGCTGTTTCTTACTTTGCTTCTGTTTCCGCCTTTCTGACTTTCAGCTTAAACCCATTCACCGCTTCAACTGTTATTTCCGCATTTTCCGGAATTGAGCCGTCAGCGCTTTCCGCATCCCAAAGTTCTCCGGAAACCAATACTTTGCCGGAAGGAGACAAGACTGTTTTGGCTATGCCGGTCCGGCCTATTATGCTTTCCAGTCCGGTAACCACTTTATTGCGCTGGGCCTTTAAAACTATCCAGCCCACGCCGAGCACCGCGGCCATAATAATAAGAAGATTCACAGCTATTACCCCCAATGAAACCGAAAGTCCCATTACGCCCGGCGTTTTAAAAAGCATGAGCGCGCCCAGTAATATGGAAATTATGCCCCCCACGCTTAAAAGCCCGTAGCTTATCACTTTTATTTCCGCTATAAAGAAAATCATACCGAGAAGCATAAGAAGCATTCCGGCATAATTTGCGGAAAGCGTCTGAAAGGAATAAAAAGCGATAACAAGAGACACCGCCCCCACCACGCCCGGAAGTATGAGGCCGGGATTATAAAGCTCAATGAACAAACCCGCCGCGCCGAGACTCATCAATATCATGGCGATATTGGGATCGGTAACGGCGGCAAGCCACTTTTGTCTTCTGCTTAGACTGTTATATACGACCTCGGCATTTTTTGTCCGAAGCGTGCCGAACCCCGGGATCTGCGCTCCGTCGATTTTTAAAATCAGTTCGTTCATGTCCTTGGCGATGAAATCCACAACCCTCATTTTCAAAGCTTCTTCGGCGGAGATGGAATCGCTTTTGGTAACCGCTTTTATCGCCCATTCGACGTTTCTGCCGCGCTGCTGGGTTATAGATTTCATATACGCGGAGGCGTCGTTCAAGATCTTGTCTTCCATGGGATCTTTCCCGCCCTCTTTGTCTCCGCTTTTACCTATGCCGGCCGGCGCCCCCCCCAGCATAACCGGATGCGCCGCCCCGATATTGGTGCCGGGCGCCATGGCCGCGACATGAGACGCCATGGCGATGAAAACCCCCGCCGAAGCGGCCCTTGCGCCGGACGGCGAAACAAAAAGAACCACGGGCTTCTTTGAAGCTAAAATGCTCTTGATAATCTCGCGCATGGAAGAATCGAGTCCGCCCGGAGTATCCAGTTGGATTATAAGGGCTCCGAAATCCTCCCTATTCGCCTTATCTATGGACTGAATCAGAAATTCCGCGGATACCGGACTTATCACTCCGGAAAATTGCGCCGCAAGAATGCGCTCCTGTTCCCGTCCGGGCTCAAAAGCGGCGAACAAAGAAACGAAAGAAGAAAACAATAAGACCGCAATTAATAATTTTTTCATAAATGTTTAAAAAACGGGAGACGGAAGAAAAAAAGCGGAAAATGATTCGTTTTACCTTCTACCCTCTACCTTTTACCGTTCTCCTGTTATATTCCGCTGATCCGAGACGGCGGCCAATAGACAAACCACGCCTTGCCTTTTACAAGCTCTTCCGGCACCGAGCCCCAGTATCTTGAATCGCAGGAGCGGTCCCGGTTGTCGCCCATGACAAAATACTGTTTTTCCGGAATCGTTACCGGCCCGAAATTGTCCCGTATCATTTCGTTGTACAATTTGCCGAGCTTGCGGTCCTGCCAATACCGCTGATAATCTTCCTGTTTGACCGCCTCCTGCAGGGGCGGCATTCTCACCTCATCCAGATACTGCGCATATTCTTCTTCCATGACGGGCTTTCCGTTTATATACACGATACCGCCCCTTACCTCTACGATATCGCCGGGAAGACCTATGACGCGCTTTATGAAATCTTTTTTATACTGCACCCCTCCGCACTGCAGTTCCGAAGGGCTGAAACTGGGAAACTGGAATACAACAATATCCTTTTGTTTAATTTTCTTGAATTTGAAAATTTTGGTCTTTGTGAAAGGTATCCGCACCCCGTATATGAACTTATTGACAAAAAGATGATCCCCTTCCAGGAAAGTCATACGCATAGAACCTGACGGTATTTTGAAAGCCTGAACAAAAAAATACATCATCACGGAGGCAAGGATAACGGCCGAGAATATGGTTTCCGACCATTCCATATCGTCCTTAAACATGTTTTCCGCGGCGTTCGCCTGTCCTGATTTTATTTTTTTGGACGCCTTGATCCATCCCCAGACCGCAAAGATACCGGCCCCCGCGAGGCCTATAACCAGCTGTCTCAGGGAAAGAATCCCGACCGAAGGCGCTATATTGTTCCTGTTATCCAGGCTTATGGCAAGCACCACTGCTCCCATAAAAGCGGCTATCGCGCAAAAAACCGCATGCCATAAAACCGCCATTCCGCCGGCGGCGAACTTATTCTTTTTCTTCGCCCGCATCGCGGCCAGCAAATATCCGCCCATCACTATGCCCATCCAAAAAAGTTTTTCTTCCATATCCAGTCTCCTCGTTTTTACGCTTTATTTATAATTTCCCAGCTATTAAAACATCAGAACGCTGATACCGCTGCCCCAAACTATCCTTTACAAGCAGTGTGTTTGGGACGGTCCCATTCTCAAAGCTTTTAGGAATGAATGGGACTGATTTTTATGATTAAACATGATTTTTTTGTTTAAAAATCTTACTTTTAACCTCATATACGTAATTATCAGAGTTCATCATACTCATCAGTGTCATCTGCGTTCCATGTTTACTATTAGTAACTGCTTTTATTTTATCATATTGCTGCCTTTTTATTTTACCAGCTGAATCCGCGGCAAAGGCCAATATATAAACCACGGCTTGCCGGTAACCATCTCATCCGGAACGGGCCCCCAGAATCTGGAATCGCACGAATAGTCCCGGTTATCGCCCATTACGAAATAACTGTTTTCCGGAACTTTAACCGGCCCGAAATTGTCGCGGGCATATTTTCCGTAATTTTTCCATGATTGCCTGTTTTCCCATATTTTCTGATATTCGTCCGGCGTCTCCCCGGAATCAAAAGCCGGAAGCCTGTATGTATCCGAATATACGGCGAAAGAGCTTTCTTCCGCCTTTTTACCGTTTATATAAACTCTTCCGTCTTTCAGTTCGATCTTATCTCCGGGCATGCCGATGACCCGCTTGGAGAACTCTTTCCATGACTGCTGGTTTCCGCAGTGCACGTCTATGGGATAATTTTCGGGGAATTTAAAAACTATAACGTCGCCTCTTTTTACTTTTTTCAGCGCAAATCTGCGCTTTTCAGAAAAAGGCAGATTCAGTCCGTATATAAATCTGTTTACTCCGAGCCTGTCTCCCTCTATCAGGGTGTTATTCATAGAACCGGAGGGGACCTTAAACATCTGAACGATAAAATGAGTTATAACAAAGGCGGCGGTGATGGACAAAAAAACGATCTCGGCCCATTCGGCGTTTTCTTTGACAGTCTTGCGCGCGGATTCCGCGCCGGAAAAGTTCTTTCGACCTTTATTGAAAAACCATGCCGCCGCGCCGGCGAACACAGCCGCATAGATCCGGATATTTACAGCCGTCTGCCCGCCCTGCGCCGCAGCCGCGCCCCTGTTTTTAAGCGCCAATAATACGACCAGAAACGCCGTCAGCGTTATCACTCCGCCGAATACGCCGTGCCACAAAGAAAATCCCAGTTTTTTTTCGGGAAACTTTGTCTTTAAAAAATATACGGTGAGCCACGTATACAAACCGGCGATAAGCCCGGCGATAAAAATTTCTATTCCCATGTTTCTCTTTTTTAAAAAATTTGCCCGGCAGCGGGAACCTTTTTTGAAGATAAACCGCGGATATTCACCACATAAAGCACATAAGTCACAAATAGTTTTACACCACAAAGCCGCGAAGAACTGCCCAAGATGCGGGAATGCGGGTTAATTTTCTTTGATTCTCTTTTCCGAACCGTTTCCTTATCGTCTTTTTTGTGCTTTATGTGCTTTTTGTGGCCAATGCCTTTCTAAAAAGGATTTATTTTCCCTCTCCTATTTTGAGCATCGCCACAAAAGCATCCTGCGGGATTTCCACACTGCCGAGCTGTTTAAGTTTTTTCTTGCCTTCTTTCTGTTTATTCAGCAGTTTACGCTTGCGCGTGATATCCCCGCCGTAGCATTTCGCGATAACATCCTTGCGCATGGCCGGGATCGTTTCACGCGCCAGTATCCTGCCGGCAACGCTTGCCTGCACGGCGATCTCGAACATCTGCCTTGGAATAAGCTCTTTAAGCTTCTCGCATATCTGCCGGCCCTGCGTCTGGGCCTTTGACCTGTGCACGATAAAAGAAAGCGCGTCCACCGTCTCGCCGTGAAGCAGTATTTCTATTTTTACCACATCGGCCGACCTGTACTGCGCCGCCTCATAATCAAAAGAAGCGTATCCCTTTGACACGGATTTAAGCCTGTCGTAAAAATCTATGATCATCTCTCCGAGCGGCAAAAAAAACTCGACGACGACGCGGTTGTTGGATATATATTCTATTTTGCTATACTCGCCGCGCCGTTCTTTTAAGAGATTCACAACGCCCTCAAGATACGCCACGGGCGTTATTATTGAAGTCTTTACAAACGGCTCCTGCGTATCGAGTATATCTCCGTAATGGGGGAAATCCGCGGGATTGTCGACCTCCACATATTCTCCGGTTTTGCCTTTCAGCGGTTTTTTGGCGCGTATTCTGTAAACGACATTAGGCGTTGTGGCTATCAGATCAAGATTGAATTCCCGCTCAAGCCGTTCTTTAACTATATCCATATGCAGAAGACCCATAAAACCAAGCCTGAATCCAAATCCCAGGGATTTTGACGATTCCGGCTGGGAATGAAACGACGAATCGGACAAACTAAGCTTTTCTATCGCGGTTTTAAGCGACTGATAATCCGCCGGATTTAAAGGAAAAACCCCGGCAAAAACGACCGGCTGTATTTCTTTATATCCCGGCAGCGGCTTGTCCAGCTTTCTGGCCTCTTCCATTATGGTGTCGCCGACCTTGATTTTATGTATATCCCTTATACCGGTTATCACATATCCGACTTCCCCGGCCTCCAGACTCTCCGCTTTGATCATGCCGGGGGAAAGCCAGCCGATTTCCTCCACTTTACAGGAAAAATCTGAAGAAAACAGCCTAACCTGCATGCCGGACCTGATTTTTCCCTCAAAAATTCTAATATACAATATCACCCCGCGGTAAGCGTCGTAAAAAGAATCAAAAATAAGCGCGGCAAGGGGATTTTCGCGGCTTCCGGAAGGAGGCGGGATTTCTTTAACTATAGTTTCCAGCAACTCCTTGATGCCCGCTCCGCTTTTAGCGCTTATTCTTATAGCGCTGGTATCGCTTTTTAATATCTCCCACAGCTGTTCTTCGGCTGCGTCGGCGTCCGACTGCGGAAGATCTATCTTATTTATTACCGGTATAATCTTAAGCCCCAGCGTGGCGGCAAGATGGGCGTGGGCTAAAGTTTGGGCTTCCACGCCCTGAGAGGCGTCCACCAGCAATATAAGCCCCTCGCACGCCGCCAATGCCCTTGAAACTTCGTAAGAAAAATCAACATGTCCCGGAGTATCTATTAAATTGAGCAGATACCGCTGCGTTCCGCTTTGATCCGCCCCGGAGACCTGATTATAAATCATCCGCACGGCTTTTGCCTTGATGGTTATTCCTCTTTCCCGCTCAAGTTCCATTTTATCCAGCACTTGTTCCTGCATCATCCTCTTCGGAATGGTGCCGGTAACCTCAAGCAGTCTGTCCGCAAGGGTGGATTTGCCGTGGTCTATATGAGCCACTATGGAAAAATTCCGGATGTTCATATTTCGGGTCTACATTCTTTGCTCAGCAGTTTTTGAACTTCGCCGGAGGTGGGGAGCCCTGTAGCAGTCTGCGCTATTTGAGCGCACTTTTCAAAATTAAGGGACCTGATGGTTTGTTTTATCCTCAAATACATGCGCATAGACACAGAAAGTATATCAACTCCCAATCCCACCAAAATAGGCAAAGCTTTGGGATCGGAGGCCATTTCTCCGCATACGCTTACCATCTTTCCCTTTTGATGCGTATACTGAACGATAAGATTTATTATGCGGAGCACCGCCGGATGATAGGGATCGTAAAGGTGCGAAACCTGCTGATTTATTCTGTCGACCGCAAGGGTGTATTGGATCAAATCATTTGTCCCGATAGACACAAAGTCGGCCTCCGCCAGCAGGATATCCAGCGTAAGCGCCGTGGCCGGGATCTCCACCATTATGCCCAGCTCGACATTTTTATCCAAAACATGTCCTTCCCTTATAAGCTCCTGCTTGCACTCGTTAAAAATCTTCCTTACCGCCTGCAGTTCCCCCAGCGAAGCAAGCATCGGAAGCATAATTTTAACGTTTCCTTTCGCCGATGCCTTAAGTATCGCGCGCAGCTGCGTTTTAAGAAGATCCGGATAATTAAGAAACAGCCGTATTCCTCTCATGCCCATAAACGGATTGGTCTCCGTTTTGGCCGTCTCTATGCCCGTCTCGGTAAGACGGTCCCCGCCGATATCGGCCGTCCTTATGACCACGGGCAGGGGGGCAAGGGCGGACACTATCCGCTGGTAGACGGCGAACTGCTCCTCCTCCGAGGGCAGTTTCGCCCTGCCCATATAAAGCACTTCGGTCCTCAAAAGCCCGATGCCTTCGGTTTTAAGCGCCACAACGGATTTAATATCTTCGGTTGTGTCCAGATTCGACATAAGAACAAACTTTTTGCCGTCTCTTGTTATCGCCGGTATGCCTCTTAAAACTTCGAGGTGCCGTTCCTCCTTATGCTCCAATTCCTGCGCTTTCCGGTATTTACTTATCGCTTCCGGACCGGGAGAAACAATAACGATCCCCTGCTCTCCGTCGACTATAATGATATTGCCCGTCTTTATCTGTCTGGTTACGTCGGAAAGACCCACAACGGCCGGGATTTCCATGCTTTGGGCAAGCAAAGCCGTATGGCTGGTTTTATTGCCAAGATCCATGCAGAACCCGAGAACCTTTGATTCTCTTAAATGCAGGGTATCCGAAGGGTATAAATTATGAGCGACGATTATCGCCGGCTCGGTTATTTCCGAAAGCGGTTTTTTCCCCTGATTTGTAAGATGCCCCAGGACCCGCTTGCCTACGTCAAAAATATCATGCCTGCGCTCGCGGAAAAACTCGTCTTCAACTTTTTGAAAATCACTGTCGACCTTTTCCAGGGCCTCTGAAAGCGCGAAATCCGCGTTTATTCTTTCACTGGCGATGCGGCGCACGACCTCTCTTGTTATCAGCGGATCTTTAAGAATAAGACTGTGCGTGTCTATAAGCTTCGCGTGCTGTTTTCCGAGGGTGTGCAGAACTTTGGTTTTGGTAGCGTCCAAATCGGCCTGCGTCCGCTCCAAGGCATGCCTGAACCGCTTTATTTCGCTTTTAACCTTATCCCTTACGATTTCGCGGCGCTCAACGATAATTTCTTCGTCGTCAAGCACATAAGCTTTGCCTATCGCTATGCCGGGGCTTGCGGGTATGCCTTTTATTATTATCATATACTCGCTCAATTTTACCGTTTACCCTCTACCTTCTCCCGTCTACCCAATATGCCCGCAAAAGCGGGCATATTGAGATAATTATTCTTCCTCAAATTTCTTTTCAAAAAGCTGTTCAATGGCGCTCATGGCCGCGGCCTCATCCTTGCCTTCCGTAATAATTCTGAGCTCGCTGCCGCATTCGGCGGCCAGCATCATAAGCCCCATTACGCTTTTACCGTTCACTTCCACCCCGTCCTTGCATATTTTTACGCTGCAGTTAAATTGTCCCGCCGTCTGAACAAGCAGGGCCGCCGGCCTGGCATGCATTCCGAGTTTATTTTTAACTTTTATCCGTTTTTCAATCATATGTTTTGATAAAACCTGCCGAAAAATACCAGCCCGCCGCACATGCTATACACCGCTATAAAAAAAACAAAAATCAACAAGTATGCGAAAATACTGCCTTTGCCCGTTTTTTTGGCAATAACAGAAAATATTATTCCGGCAAAAGGCACTGTAAGGGACAAAAAGCTTATCACACTGCCGACCCATGTGGTATCTTTCACCAAATCCCCCCCCATACTACTCGTCATCAAATTCGGCAGAAGAGGGGAAAAACACGCCCCCCCTACCGCAGATACGCCGATAAAACGGAGAAGCGTGACGACTAAACCGCAAAACATAGCCGTACCAATTGTAAAAAAACATAAAATCCTGAATATTCCTATGAGCCTTTGCCAGTTTATAGAATCCAGCCCGCAGGCCTTTGAATCAACGCAGTCATATCCCACTTTTAAGCCGCGCCAGCGGACGCCGATGGTGAAAATGTTATAAACAATAACTCCGGCGGCGAGACCGGTAAAAGCCTTCCAACCTTCGTAATCCCGGCCCAACCGGCCATGGTTATCCGGACATAAAAAGAGCCACCCGTAAAATCCCAGCAGACAGAATACCGCCAGGCTTATTCCCAAGCCGGCAGGTTTTAGCGCGCCCCAAAAAAGAGTGTCCCCTATTGCCGCCAAAGCTGAAGAAGAAGCCTTTTTTATCTCCGCTAATTGTTCCGCTATTTCGCCCCTTTTTTCTACCGGGGACGCCGCCATTTTTTCTTCGAGTCTCAAAACCTGTCCAAGAGAAAAACTCGCCATATACGGCTGGGTGTTAAACGGCTTTATATGCCTCAGCATGGCCTGCTTAAGCTCTTCTTTGTCCTTCCATATTTTTTTCAGCGCCGGCGCCAGGGCAAAAACAAAACCCATGTTCTGCATCCGTTCAAAATTCCAGCCCGCCTGAAGCAGAAAAGACCTGAAAAAAACATTCAGTCTTGTAAAAAAATCCATATTTTATCTTTGTTTTTTAAGCAACTACCCAAATAAACAAACCAAACCGCAAAGAACGCAAAGGGTTTACGCTATGAACACAAAGATTACAAACCATTAACTGTAATTTTATCGCCATGCCACTGACTTGGCCGGAGAATTCGTTTCCCGTCATCTTCATTAAATTCATTCTGTCCAAACTATCCTTAAAGGCAGTGAGTTTGGACTGACCCATTCTCAAAGTCTTTGAGGAAGGAATGGGACTGTGTCCTTTGCGTTTGCTTTGCGTCCTTTGCGGTTAGTCTTCGCCTTAGCCGCCGGCCTGAATTCTTTTCGGCCAAAACCTGAATAAAAGCATCGTCATGCCGGCCCAAGGCACCGCAAAATATAATAATGACATGGATCCCGTCACTGCTCCCGGCACGCATCGCTGAAAAAGCCTGCACGCAAAAATTCCGGAAACAACGGCGGCAAAAAGAAAAATCCAGCACACAAAAATCTGCAGGGACACGGCTTTTGCCAGCCAAAAACCGATATTAAAATCACCCGCAAAAATCCGTTCCTCTATTCTGCGCGCCCATCCCGAACGGACATTGCGCATAAACATATCCCACCTGGCGTACAAATATCCCATTATAATTCCCCATGCAAATGTTATTGAAATATCGATTTGTCCGGCGCAAGCCTTAATAAATGCCGCCGAAACAACCGTAATAAGACCGCTGGGCAGAATTACGCCGCCTACCGGCACCTTTTCCCAAAAAAGAAGCTCGGTAAATATGCCAAGCTGAAGGCCCTCCACGATCCTGCCTGTAAAAATCCCGGCTATACACCCGGCGAAGATCGGCCTCGAAAGCATGAATTGCCCGACCTGAACATCGTCCAGTTCAAGCGCGGCCAAAAAAAGGCAGCCGAGCGCAATCGATTCCATCGGGATATTAAACATTTGCCGTTATATTAATGCCGAACTCCAGAGAAGCCCCGGGCAAAAGCCTGGTTTTTGTATGGCATAAGATCACGCTTCCCTGATATGTGCTTTCGAAACCGCCTTCCGACATGGAAACGGTTTTCAATGAAACCGTCCAAATATCCATAGGCCTGCTGAATCCGATGCGGAGTTTTCCGTAAACATCATCGTTAAAATTCTTTTCAGACACATTTTCTTCCTCAATTTCCGGGCAGATAGATTCTTTGGAAAAAGAAAAAACCAGCTCTGGTCCGAACCAGATATCCGCCGGTTGATCTCCGTTGTTGGACACGCAATATTCCGCCGACCATGAGCCGTTTTCGTTCAGCCGCAGATTTTTCCGCACCGTCGCCGGAACCGCCGCTCCCCCGCACCAAACCGTGCCGCGGCGCGAAAGAATGATCTGTCTTTCTCCGGATCCCCCCGGCTTTACTTCCGCGCCGTATTCTCCCATGACAAAATCCCCTTGCTCCCCGTATTGCGCCCTTGCAAAATCCCCGCGCCGCGTATTCGGGTGCATAAAATGA
>CAZFMJ010000066.1:0-420 GCA_964520045.1 uncultured Elusimicrobiales bacterium
AGGCGGAAGAAGGAGATGAATTGGAAATAGCCGGCGGGAAAGTCTTAAACCGCGCATCCGGCAAATCATTTGCAATAGAGCCGCTTCCGAAAGCGCGCCAGGCGATTGTTGACGCCGGAGGCTTAATCTCCTACACACGGACACTGCTTACAGCTTCCAAAAAATAATAAAAAATTCCACAAAAAGAGCCTTGCCGCAGCTTATTTGCGGCGGGCTCTTTTTTAATGCGGATAATTCACTTTTATTTTTAACGCGTCTATCATGCCTTTGCCTTGCTGATCGGAATTCGGCCCGGCAAGCGGAACAGCCGCGGATTCAAGCATCCGCCTGATCTCATCGGGAGTTTTAGCGCCGGCGGATATGGCCAATACGGCGAGCCCTGACACGTGCGGACATGCCATTGACGTTCCGCTCAGCTCC
>CAZFMJ010000066.1:430-16509 GCA_964520045.1 uncultured Elusimicrobiales bacterium
GATAACCGCCGTAAAGCGCGGTGGACCAAATTCTGTCGCCCGGCGCTATAAAATCAACTTCAGGCCCCCTGTTGGAAAACGAAGCAAAACGGTCTTTATAATCGCTTGCGGTGACTGCGATGGTTTCTTTGTAAGCGGCGGGGTAATCCACATTACGGCTTTTATTTCCAGAAGCGCACACTACCGTCACCCCCGCTTTATAAAGCTCCTCCACCGCTTTTTCAATAGCGGGATACGGCGTCGGTCCGCCGAGGCTCATGTTTATCACCCGCGCTCCGTTTTTTAACGACCAGTCCAGCCCCGCCACTATCGCGGAAATATTAGAACCGCCGTTTTCATCAAGAATTTTAACAGCCAGCAGCCGGGCTTTCGGCGCTACTCCGACAATGCCCTGTCCGTCCGCAGCCGCTGCGATTATACCGGCCACATGCGTGCCGTGGCCGTAGTCGTCCTGAGCCGATTTCGAAGGATCTATGGCATTATAGCCTGCCGCAATGTTTGCTTTAAGGTCGGAATGGCCGAGGTCAATTCCAGTGTCTGCCACCGCCACTACGACATCATGCCCATTAAATGTGTTCCACACTTTATGGGCATGCACCCTGCCGACGCCCCATGGTATTTCTTCTTTTGTCAGTATATCCGCCGTTTCAAAATTAGCGGGGGGCAAAGCATCCGCATTGTCGGACAGCTTCAGCAAAGGCGGCCAGGAATTAAGCCATATCAGGTAAACATCGTCCTGTATAAATTCTATGCCGTAAGCGTCATAATCGGACAAGGGAATGTCTTTGCCTTCGGGAAATCTCACCACCGCGCCGTTTATAATATCCAAACGCCTGAGTATCTCTCCGCCGAGAATTTTAACCGCGGCCTCCTGACCGCGGATTTCGGTTTTATCGGAAAACGAAACTATTTTATCCCCCGCAAAAACCGGCTGAGAAACAACGGCCAAAAACAGTAAAATTATATTCATACTGTCATTGTACAATTTAACCCCGCCACCATGAAGTCAACCTCTTGACACAGCAAGTGTCTTCGGTCCCAATTGTTACTGGGCCGGAATTCGGATAAATAATGACCTTGCGGCCCATGCGGGAAATAAGGCTTGGTAATATAATTTAACGTAGCGAGTTATAGATTGTCAAAATAAAAATCACAGGAGAAGAAAATGAAAAAGATAATAGCGTGTATTTTATTGTTTGCGCCGGCGGCATTTGCGCAAAGTCCCCTGCAAACACTTCAGAAAACGACCATGGATGTTAAGATTCAACTGCCTGAACCGCCTCCGGCGGCGGCTGTTCCAATCGCAAAGTATTATGATTCGGTTCCCCATTTTGATGAAGCGGTCTGCGCCAAAGCCGCGTTTAACGCGCTTGAAGCGTTTAAATCAGCCGGCGTAGGGTCTGTCGGTTTTTACAGATCTATGGGATCGACCCCTGAAAAACCCTGCGCTTATAATAATCAGCTAGGCTGGTTTCGCTTCCATTTGGCGTTCGGCAATACGCCGGAAGGATTTAAATATTGCACCCTTAACACCTATCTTGCGGACGGGAATCAGGTTCCTATAATCTGTCAGGATAATTCCGCCCCCCATCATCCCGGAGCTCCCAAACCTTCGTTGGAAAACCTGTTTGTCATGCCGCTCCCCGAAAACCTGCCGGCCGATATCTCCGCGGCTCAGCGGAGAATTTCAGATTATATCCCGCAGCTTCAAAAACTCACGGCGGACAAACGGCTTAAATTCACGTTTTTGGACGCCTCCGCGGATAAGCGCGGCAATGAGGGCTACGACGTGATCATCAGCTTCGCCGTTCGCAACTAAACGTCGCCCCGAATTCCGCGTTTTTACTCAGCGAATACGGATAGATAACTATGAAAAAATCATTTCCGCTGTCCAAAGTTTATACCCTTCTGGAATCAGGCCCTGTAATAATGGTAAGCACCGCCATGAAGGGGCGCAGCAATGTTATGCCGATGTCCTGGCATACCATGATAGATTTCAACCCGCCGCTTGTGGGCTGCGTTATAAGCGACCAAAGCCAAACCTTCAAAAACCTGAAAACCGCCAAAGAATGCGTCATAAACATACCGACCATTGAAACGGCAAAAAAGGCCCTTGCCTGCGGAAATGTTTCAGGGGCAAAAGTCGACAAGTTCGAAAAATTCGGACTGACGCCTAAAAAAGCCTCCAAGGTGAAAGCTCCGCTTATAGACGAATGCTACGCCTGCCTGGAATGCAAACTATCGGACGCCGGCATGGCGAAGAAATACAATCTGTTCATTTTAAAAGTGGTCCAAGCATGGATCGATACTTCAAAGAAAAACCCGAAAACCATACACCACTGCGGCGGAAATTTTTTTATAGCGGCCGGAAAACCCATAAAGCTGACCGCCTGACAGGTTAACGCAGCGAGGTTCAAACACAAGTGACTCCAACTTTATTCATACTTAATCCCTCGGCGGGTTCAGGCCGCGCAAAGCGCGTCTGGAACGATTTCCGCCGCGATATAATGCGCGATCTGCCGTATGCCGCATGCGAGCGCACGGGCGGGTCAGGACACGCGGTCGTTATAGCCCGCGACGCCGTTATGAACGGCGTAAAACGGCTTGTCGCAGTGGGAGGGGACGGCACTTTCGGCGAGGTTTTAGAAGGCTTAATGCGGACTCCGATAGAACTGCGCAGGGAGGTTTCGCTGGCGACTATACCGGCCGGCTCGGGATGCGATCTCGCCCGCCATTTGGCCTACCCAAAGGACCGGGGGGAAATTATAGACATTATCCTGCACGGACATAAGACGCCGGTAGACGTGGGAAGGATCCGCTACCGCGGCTTGAACGGTTCCCAGCGCGAGCGGCACTTTATAAATATCGCCGCCTTCGGAATTGCAGGGAAAGCCGCGCATAATATAAACCTCATGGGCAAGGCGCTCGGCGGCAGGCTTTCTTACGCCGTTTCATCTCTTTGGACGCTTATGACCGCCAAAGCCGGGCGCATGCGCATCACCGCCGACGGCAAAGATATTTCAGGACGCTACCACATGGGCGTTCTGGCCAACACCTCCTTTATGGGCGGCGGCATGCTTATAGCCCCCCAAGCCTCGCATGACGACGGCAAGCTGGACCTTGTTCTGGTAGAGGATATGAGCCGTTTTCGCCTTCTAAAAAACTTCCCGAGGATCTACCGCGGCGGCCACCTGAGCGAGGCTGGGGTTTCACTGCTGAGAGTCAGCAAGCTCTCTGCGGAATCCGATGAAACGGTGTATTTAAATATCGACGGGGAAGCGGACGGCGTCCTGCCGGCTTCTTTTGAAGTCCTGCCTCAAGCGGCGACGCTCATGGCGAGCCGCCGATAAATTCGACGAAACGAAATGCCATAAAAAAACCGGCGCCCGTATCAACGGACGCCGGAATTTAAGCTGAATAATACTACGGCTTATTTGCCTTTTGCCGGTTTTGCCGGGGTTGCAGGGGCTTCAGCCGGAACCGGAATAGCGGCCGGCGTGGCTTCGGTTGTCGTCTCTTCCACAACAGATGTTTCTACCGGCTCTTCCATCGGCGGCGCCGCTTCCTTTTTTTTGCAGGAAACAAACATAAGCGCTGCCAGCGGCAGTACGAACAGCAATGTCTTTTTCATTGATTTTTCTCCTATATTCCCGGCAGGGAACCTGCCGCCGGGCCGCAAAGATAAGGGTATGAGACCACGAAGACTCAAAAGCTCCGTTATCCCGCAAACCACAGAGTATAATATTGGACCCGTACCCTGCAAATTTCCCTTCTAAATATGTATCGTACGGCTGTCCGGCCCGCCTATGGCATGCATGAATACCATTAATCTTCAAGAAACTCCCGCTCATTCACCGGAAGGCACCGCATATTCGGGATGAAGCAGCAGGCAGTAATTATCCATAACCAGCCGCTCCGAACCGGGAGTTATCCTTTTCAACGCGCAGACATCAGAGTTGGGCGGACAGAGTTTTGCCAGAGGATAGCCCGCCCGCACATATTGATCGCAGGCGCCGCAGATGCTTTCCAAAGCCTCCAATGCCTGTCCGCGTTTTCCTTCCATAAGTCCGCTTATAAACTTCAGCGCATCTTCCTTCATTCTGCCTGCGAATGTCCTTGTAGGATAGACCATGCTTAAAGCGGGTTTGCAAAGCTGAGGCCATGACCCCATAGAACTGCCTATTCCGTTTTCCATGAGTTCAACGCGGGCAAGCATGCTCCTGCGCAGTTTCTGGGGAGCGGGGGAGTCCGGAGAATATTTGCTGTGAGAGGAAAACCCGCCGAAAACATCAGGACTTGACAAGCACACCCCCTCCGAAGGATACAGCGTCTTTACACCGGCGCCGTTTACCAGCCCGCCGGAGACATCTCCCTGTCCTATCAAAAAAAATCCCAGCACTGACATTTGCGAAATTTGCCTATAAACAGCCTCCGGATCCAGATCGGCATAAACATATATTTTTGCGTAAGGATAAAGGACACTGAGACCGGATACGAGCGCGGATTTAACATCCATGCACGCTTTCCGTGAAATTGAATCCTTAAAGGCGGAGCCTTTAGGCGGAATGCAGTTTCCGGTGAATATAAGGATTTTTCCCCTGGCGCAGAAATCAATGCTTCCGGCGTCGTAATCGGCGCCGCATGCCGGGGTCGGCAGAAGACACATTATTAATATAATTTTTTTCATTTTTACCGGCGCGCATCAACTCTCACTTCCAATCAGCTCCAGGGTTAATACCAATATCCGCAAAAGAACTTCGCTTGTTATTGTACCAATCTTGAGGATGTTTTGGTAAAACGCGGAATTTGACGAAGTGTTGAAAAAAAGAATTTAATCCTTGGCGGGAAAATTAAGAAGACCGTGTTTTAATTCAGCGCGGAATTTGGCGGTCACCATATTATGAGCGATATCATGGGTCCAGCGGGATTTAAGTATCCTTTCAGGATCAAGTCTTATTTTTGCTGTCAGAGCCAGAGGCATATTTTTTCTCCCGTTCCCTTCACTATTGTTATAACAAAATCCTGCGATTAATTGATTTCAATCCTGCGACATTTTCTTTAAGATTTAACGACCATATTTTGCGGTTCTCCCCCCCCTTTTTTTTTCCAATATCCGCATAGGCGAACGACACGCTTTTGCCGGGACTTCACCGCCGGCCAAAACTTAACCGCCTAAAATTTCAACATCCTGTTTTTTTGAATATTTGCGGGAGATAAATCCAGAAAGCGCAGACAACTTTACTTGCCGTTAAGGACCATGCGAAGTAAAAAGAACTCGTTCCTACGAAGCACTGCCGTTAAGGACAGGGCGAAGTAGAACGGCCTGTACGGGATTTGAACCCGTGATCTCTGCCTTGAGAGTGCGACCCCGACGGTTTCGGTTTTTCGCCGAAGAATCCGCTTTCAGCCGTTTTCTCGTCGTAAAATGACTTTTACCGGCATACATACGCTTACATGCAGTGCCATCTATTTATGCCTGAAGTTGGCACAAATATGGCACAGTTTTTGATAATTCTCAGAACGCGTTCGGGAAATCGGCCGATTCCGACAAAATTTTCACATCCCCCCGCGTCCGGAGAAATCAGTTAAGTCGACTCTCACTTCCAATCAGCTCCGGAGATAAGAACGCTCAGGGAATCTTTATTAATAAGCCTTAGTTCTGTTTCGTCCGAGATAAATCGCCTGATATCATTAACCGCAGCGGTGAAATCAATATTCGCGAGTCCGGCCAGCATAAAATCTTTTAAATTGGCCTCCGCAAGCTCCATATTCTTTCCCTCAGTTTGGTAAATGGCGTTATTCAGCAATTCCATATTGGGGAATACTTTTTTGCCCAGATACCAGATCAAATCATAAAAATCGCGTCCCTTGGTATACTTCCGAAAAAAACAGGCGTGGATTTTCGTAGCCAGCATAGAGGGAAGATCAAAATGCTTGACGCGGAAAATATATGTTTTATTCAGCGTAGTTTCAGCAAGCCGCCAGCCCTTTGGGGGATTGCTGTCTACCTCAAGTTTGATGGAAAGTTTTTGCGCCTCAAAGGCGCCTAGCCCCAGCTCTTTCAAAATTCCCGGGAATTTAAGAAACATGCTGTGCACGGTCTTGTCGATTTTAGGTTTGTATTCCACTTCTAGATTATTCAACTTGAAATATCTGGCAAGCCCGGCGCTGAGTGTTTTAAAATCGTAGTTTTTTGAAGAAACAAGCGAAAAGTCTAAATCTTCGGAAAATCGCCTGATGTCATACAGAACCCTTAACGCCGTGCCGCCTACAAAGGCGATATTCTCAAAGGCATTCTGATCGTAGAGGTTCTTTAAGACCATGATTTGCAGGAATTCCCTTGTCCGGTTGAGCTTTTCTTCCGGCGGCATCGAAGCGGAAAACTGCTGTTTCAAAACTTCAATCATAATTTTACTTCCCCCCGGCAAAGCGGCGGAATTCCCCTGCGATATCATTCAGCTTGGCATTGTTGAATAACGCCGCATAAGCCATGAATTTCTTTAACTTAAGCCTTTCCAGATTCTGAAACCGATATGACTGGGCAAAGATATCTTTGTCGCCCCTTTTAAAGCGGGGAAGATTGAAATAAATAAAGTCGGCGACAGCCTTTTCCGGCTCGGCGATAAAATATGTTAGACCGGCTTGGTCCCTTGCGGCTTTGAATCCGCGGAATGCTTCGCGCTTAATGTGTTGATAGGTAAACCTCCCCAAATCGTTTTTGAAGCTGGCCGGATTTTTAGTGGTAACAGCGGTAATTACCATCACCATTTCCGGGATTAGGCCATGAAGGCCTAAAGCATATTCCAGGCTTACATAAGACGGCGCATAAAGCTGTCCGGACAGAAACAACCCGCTGGGCTCCACTGTCCGGTCGGATTTGCCGACGATATAAAGGCCGCGCCTCAATTGGGTAATCAAACCCTTGCGCCGCCAATTATTAAGCTGGTTGTACATTGTCTGACGTTCGCCGAGTTTTACGGCGTCCTTACCGGAAAACACCGGCAGATTTTGGAAAGCAGCTTTAAAATCATGAAAATTCATAAATACCTATAATTACCAAAATACTGGTAACTGCTAGAATAGGATAGCATGCGAAATGACTTTTGGCAAGGGGGGGACGACGCGTTCATTATAATACGCCGTACACGTTACGTGAACATTTGTAAATAATGCACAAACCGCGCGGTTCCAAGCACTTTTCTCCTGCTTTTATACACCTTCAAGCGCCCGTCTTTATCAAAATATTTACGACTAAAACCCCAACTCTGTACATGAGATTTCATAGTCATACTGCCGTTTCGGTCGGCCGGGGATGGGGCGGGTCTTAAGACCGTCCAGCCTATGCCGGAAAAACCTGAAGCGCCACAATTTAACGGTATTTCGGCTTATTTTAAACTTCTTGGCTATGTGATAGTTTGTCTCTCCGCGGCCTGCGCATAGGATTATCTGAGCGCGCAGCATATCCCGCCGCCTATACCCCTCGCGGTTATGCCAGCTGTTAAGAAACCTCTTTTCTTTCAGCGTAAGCGCAATTTCTACGGATTTTTTCCTTGGCATTTTGTCCGGATATTATATCAAAATATGGTCAGATACTTAGCAAAATTAATGAAAATCGTATGGTCAGTTCTTTTTTTATTTCTCGACTGAGATGTGCCGAAATGGCATTTTGGATACTATGAGATATAGTAGAGGGTCTTGAAATTGAATTCGCGGTTTTTGCACCGCCTCAATTTTAGGCTAAAAAATGCCGCACAAGCAGGCATTGGAACAACAGCCATTTTGAATGGTTTTGCCGCGAAAAGATAAAACACAACGTAACGAAATAGGGGGGGTCACGGGATATATAGAGTAGAGGTGCCTAAATCATTAAAGCCTGTTTTGGCGGCGGAATAGAATGCAAAAGACGCCAAATCCTTATTTAAAACAGGCGGTTTATTGAACACAAAAAATGGACGCAAGCGTTCGTCTCGAATGTGCCGAAAATGGCATTTTCGGTGCAGATATATAGTAGGGGGCTATTTGGACTTGGCGGACGGAGAAATATTTTCGGGTATTTCGGCCGCAGAAAAAGCATCAGGGGAAGAAGCGGGGATGCATAAATTCTGCGCGGACAACCGCAATTTTTTTAAGGCCCTGCGGTTAAAAATAAGGCAAACCTGATATGAAATATCGCGGATTCGCATCCAAAATTACAAGCGCCGGCGATAAAAGACGGTACACCCTGATTGGTGTACCCGGGAAAGGGCTTAATCCCTGTATTTATCCGACCTGCATAGAGGAGGAAACCGGATGCGGGGTGGAGTGGTCGGCCATTGAAGCAATGCCCGACCACTCCCCCCCTACGTGTGTTGTTGAGGTATAAGTTGGGTAGTTCCCTCCCCCTCTATGCAGGTCGGAATTAAAGGAGAATTCAAAAAATGACTATGGTTCTGAGCTGTGATAATTACAGAAGCGAGTGTAAGTGTAAGTTGGAAATTAGAAAAAGAGATATAGAAATTCTCTCGGATTTGGAGCTTTGGGGATTATTAAACGAGCTTCAGGTTAATGCTGTTTTCCATAAAGAAAAAACTGATATGTCAGTAAAAATCAGCTGGCTGTTTGGAAAAATTAAGCAGGCAGTTACCAATACTGCGCGGCTGAGAATGAGAAAATTAGAAGCCGCGGGATATATAAAGATACGCAGGTTCCCTGGACAGAACAAGACCTACACCCTTACGGCTTCAGGCCATAACCTGCTTAAAGCTGAAGGCAGGAATGCCCTGCCTGCGCATCAGGCAAGGATATCTCCGGCATGCATAACGCACCAGCTTTTAACAGCGGCGGTAGGGCTTACTATTTCAAAGTTCTGGCGCAGTCCTGTTCTTTCCGGAAGGCAGATACTGCATGAACTGCATAAGAAAATAGCGCAGGGACTGGCGCACAGAAACGGCAATATCATACCCGACCTTATTGTAAACGACCCCAAGTATCCGCGCTATGTTGAAGTTGAGCTTAATCAAAAGCCGAACAAGGTCTATTCTGAAATCTGGCACAGGTACGGGGAAATACTGCCCGAAGAATACGTCATTGTTTACCTTATGGCTACCAATGATGCCTGCAGACGCATAATAACGCTTGCGGAAAGGCTGGGCATGGAAAAGCTATATACCGCCGCCATAGATGAATTCAGGGCAAGGCAGGGCAGAGTTCTGATGAAAGGAACGGACGGCAGGGAAATGTATCTCATTGATTTTTAAACAGATGCCGTAGTTGCGCCCTTAAGATAAGTATGCTGAAAGACAGAAAAAAATATTCATCGCCGGCCTTGTGGGTATGTGGGGCCGCCAAAGGCGGATCCAAGGGACTGTGGGCAGAGCGGGCACCCGGTATGGGTGTCCGAGGCAAAGCCGTCTCTGTCCACATTCCCGGCATATCCATAAGGTTTGCCTTGACAAATATGTGTCGGCTAGAAATTCAGAATTAAGACAGGAGGAGAATGAATATTAATATCAAAGAAGCCCCTGGGTAATTCATGGCCGGATGTGCGGCGCGGCAGAAATTAAAAAATCTGCTTCGGGAACAAAATTATACGGGCTAAGGCATTTCGATTCCCCGCCGGGCAGGGGAATGCTGGAGGTGAAATTTTGGAAAGACTTCTTAATGTGGAAGAGGTGGCGGAATTTCTAAAAATAAAACCGCGGACCGTTTACCAGTGGATACATGAAGGCTATATCCCCGCAATAAAACTCGGCTCACTGGTGCGGTTTAGTCCGGACAGCATCTCTGTATGGCTCAGGAAGCGGGAAACCTCGGGAAGAATAAGGAGAAGGTCTGATCTCGAATTAAATTGATGATTTTCATTCAAGCATTAAAATCTGGCGCCGCGAGTCTTCGCCAAAGGAAAGTCTGGCTATCGCCGATTTGAGATAATCAGTGGCAAGGTGGGCGTATGGGAAACCACGTTACAGCTATCTTATATCTACACCTGCATTGCTTTTAAGATAGCGTCTAATTCGGGGATATCTTTGCGAAGGTTATCGAAACTATCGCGAGAGAAACATGACAGATACGCCCGCTTATCCATCTTTTTGTCGGCGCTAAGATAATTCGACTCAAATTCCCGCTTGCAGTTGTCCGATGCCGCGCTCTTTTGCGAGAAATTGGGATACTTCAATATCGCGAGGAACAATCCTTCAATACAAGGGGTTGCATTTAGTATGGTGATGGCAGGTTTCTTTTGCATGCGGCATTTCAGTTTTCTATCAGTTTCCAAGGTTAAATCGGCATCAAAGAGAACAAAGCATTTGTCGTAAGCTCTGCTTCCGCGTAAACGAATTGTTTTTTGCACGACACTGCGCGGCGCGCCGCCGGAACCGCATTCAACCTTAACCGCGATATTTGCATCCCGCATGACATACAGTTCTTTAATGAACTGTAAAAACGCTTTTTCAGTAGGACCTTCGCCCACTATGAGAACTGTTGTTTTTGAACTTCGTGTCGGTTTTGCTCTCAGCACAGTCATTTGGCAACTCCTAGATATTTGGAACTGCGCCGTACGCGCCGGCCATGTATTTTGCGTATATGTTATCGTCCCGGCGTACGCCCTTTACCTCATCCAAACGGTACATTTCACTCCTGCATTCGTGCTTTTTTTCAACTAGCATTACCTGCTCTTTCTCCAGATAATTAAGCACTTCCAGAGAATGTGAAGTAAAAAGCAGCTGGCTGTTGTTCGGATTAGTAGCCGGATGGGCAAACAACTCGATTATTCGCGGTACCGCATGCGGGTGCAGATCAATTTCGAGCTCATCAATAACCGCAACCCCCCCCTGCTCGATCGCGGGCAGTAGAAAATGAAGCAGGACAAACATATTCTTTGTTCCGCTTGACTCGAATAGAAAAGGCAATTGATGCTCTTTGCCGTTTACCTTATGAATTCCAAAGGGTAAATAGAGTTTTTGCGACTGTCCTGTTTTTTGATCCGGGAATTCATGCTCAAGAATTCTCACATCGTCCAAACCGAGATCAATATCCCTGAGAAATTGCACCACCCTGCTAAAGAGATTCTGGTTTCTATTGTAAGCTCCGGTTGCTTCAAGAAGCCTGTTGTCGCCAAGGGAAGATGTGTCCCATGATTTACCGGAACGATTTACGTTGCTGATAATTTTTTGGCAGAAATTAGCGATTTCCGTAAGCGTGTCATTTTTAATTGCAACCGATGCCGCAACTAAGGAAACATTTTTTCTTAGGATTTTTTTGACAACTTCTGTTTCTAAATTGATACGCTGAACGATATCAGAACTGTTTATCTCCGCATTCCAATTGCGTTTAAATAGATAATTAAAATGCTGAGTGTCTTCTTTGCGATAAAGCTCTTCTTTAACAACATGCGTCCGGCATAGATGAATGACATATTTATAGATAATATTATTGTTGTCAAAAATCAGTTCGAATTCGGAAATGCCGTTTTTTTCATCCGAGAAAGCAAAGGTATCAACAGGTATCTCTTCTTTTTCGCCTTCCAATCCAATAAACGAATTCCGGACAAACCAACTCATAAAAGCAAGAGCCTTGAGCGCATTTGTTTTTCCTGAGGCATTGGGGCCGACAGCAATTAGTACTTTGCTAAGACGAGACCCATTTGGGGACTCGAAGAACATGTTATTATTTGTTTCAACTCCCTTGCGAATATCCTCAAAAGTGATCGTTGCCTCGTTGGCAAAAGAACAAAAATTTTTAAATGTGAATGAATGAATCATATTTTTCCCCTAAAGCGCATTTCAATCTATTATTACGCTAAAATAGTAGTATATTGTATTATTTTTGTCAAATATCTCCCAATTTACCACAACCATCGCTTTATTTAACGCTGTTATGTAAAAAATCTAACGATATAATACCCCCTGTCCTATTTATAACCGAATTGCTCATAATTTGTGCCACAAAAACATCAAAATACCCTTGTTTTGTAGAAAACTTACACTTACTGACTTATTTTGATGGTTTTAATGTGTAATTTAAGCAGGAACCTCGGGAAGAATAAAGAAAAGGTCTGATCTCGAATTAAATTGATGATTTTCATTCAAGCATTAAAATCTGGCGCCGCGAGTCTTCGCCAAAGGAAAGTCTGGCTATCGCCGATTTGAGATAATCAGGAGCAAGGTGCGCGTAGATTTCTGTGGTTTTAATGCTGGAGTGGCCCAAAAGCTTTTGAACTGTGTAGATGTCCACCCTGTTCATAACAAGATAGCTGGCAAAGGTATGCCTTAAGGTATGTATGGAAGCGTTTTTAATACCGAGAATTCTTACCAGCTTTCTGAAATCCCGCGAAAGGATGTTTCCTATCAAACGCCCTCCGCCCTTGGTGGAAAATATATACCGGCTGTTGTTCCTGTTAAGCGGTCGAAGAAGGCCCAGAAGCTTGTCATTGAGCGGGATATGCCTTACCTCATAATCTTTGGGGTGCCAGTCTTCCTTTGACTGAACAATCAGCAGTTTTCGCTTGAAATCCAGATCATTCCATGTGGCATTAATCAATTCGTCCCTGCGAAGCCCTGTATAAAGAAAGGTCATTATCATGAGCCGCATTCTTTCATTGGCGGCGGAAATAAGGGATTTTATTTCATCGGGGGAAAGAAATCTGACCTGGCGTTTTGTCTCTTTTAATTTTCTTACTGTCTGCGCTGGATTTCTGGACAGGCATCCCCATGCCACAGCCTTGTTCAGCATGGCTTTTATGGTATTTAATTCCCTGTTTATGGTGGAAGGCCTTGCCCCCTGCTCCTGTCTGCGCGCCTTATAGGCTTCGAGTTTGGACGCGGTTATGTAGGCCAGTTTGTCTACCTTCATGTTTTCAGAAAAATGCTTAAAAATCTGGATATCCCTGAGATATGAAAGCGGCGATTTGTTGGACTTTGAGTATTCAAGATATTCTCCGATAAAACCGGACAGACCTTTGTCTTTGATGCCGAAACCGAATTCCTTTCGCTCCAGTTTAACCTGAGCGTCGGCAAGCGCCAATTCCGCAAGACGTTTTGACCTGCCTATTCTTCTGCGGACACGCCTCCCCTCCACAGAATAATCCAGATACCAAATACCGCTGTTTAACCGCTGATAAATACGCGCCATAATAAAATCCCGCCTATTTTGCGCCGTAAGCCTAAAATTAAAACATAAAGGCTATATCGTTAAGACCTCGGCAATCAACACAAGCTCGGCCTCCCTGTCCATACAACTGTTTTCGGGACTTCGCCGACAAAAGCTTCAAAAACATGTTTTGCCTCAGCGTTACCAACATTGTCAATGCTGTAATACTCTACTCTGTTATATCCTTCTGAAAGCGTGAAACTGCCTTGAAATACCGCGAAAGCGCTGTTATTTATGCTAAACCGTATTTCCTTAATACCGGAAGTTACGCCGTTTGAAACAGGGTCGGTGCTTATGAAACTTATGTAATTGTCCGTAGAAAGAACCAGATTGCCATGTGAATCAGTAGAGCTGGAACCAAACACCTGAATTTCAGATAAAGGCGGTGTGCCGTCTATAAAAAAACTTAATGATTTAAATGATTCCACATTACTTGCATTATCAGAACTTGCATAAACAATGCTATGGCTGCCTTCCGAAACTGTAAAGGTGCTTATATATGCGGTAAGCTGGGAAATATCCGATATAATTTGGTTTATCGCGTAGCCGGTAAATGCGACATCCGAAGTCACCTCATCTTCAACATAAGCATCAACCGCATCTAATCCGATAGCGGTATGAGTTGCCATAAGAAGTTCATTAAGCCCATTTGTGAAACTGGGACCAACAAGAAAATGAGTGGTTATAGGAGCTTTGCTATCGGGCGAGACATATCCACCGAATGAGTTCCCTTCTTCATCCAGACATTCCGCATTCGACGTTAAGAAACCGTTTGAAGTCCTGATATGCCAGATGTATCTTGAAGCATGCAAATCACCGGTATCGGTTTTAATTTCGGCAACGATTTTTCTTCTGCCTTGTTCAGGAACATCTGTAACTTCAAAATCCAGCCGGAAACTCATACCTTCGCCGGGAGGTAAAGTAACAGGTCCTTTCACTGAGGAACCTAAAAGCGTTAACCATGCAGGCTGGGAAGAGATGAGTATTCGCACATTTTCCAAATCAGTTTCGTTGCCTGCATCATTTTGAGCTGGTATGGAAAAACTTATTTTGTCGCCAATTTCTATGACGTCAGGTATAGTGCGCAATGCATACGTATTAGGGATAAAAACAAACAATATACCTGATATTAATGCCGCAAAAATAATTTTATGGTTTTGTTGCCTTTTTTTCATTGGATTTATCATCCAAATTTGACCGTCTCAACAAATACAATGCATTAAGTCGCATCAATGCATCTGCCTCATCCGTCAACCTTTCAGCTTTTCGTTCCGCTAAAATATATTTTCCCAATTCAGCAACGGTATTTTTAAGTTGTTTTTTGTTTTTGGTATTTATCCTAGAAAGATAAATTTTTATCTGTTTCAGCTGTTCATCTGTTTTAATCCAGCCCAATTTCCGTGCTTCAATGGCGTAAGATTCCATTCTTGCTGTCCATGTGCTTGCAGTAAATGGCTCGGGCGGTGTAACAGGCGCAATGGTTTTGCCAAGGAACTCAATACCTTTACTATCTTCTATTCTAAATTCCTCGGATTTCAGATAAAAATCCAAGTCAGTTGGATTCTTAATCACTGCATCAAAATAAGGTTCAAGTAATGTCATATCAGCGTCTACAGCAAATTCTCTAATCCCTATTGGTTCTATAGCTTCCATGCAAAAACCACTTAAGGTTTCTCCCGGCATTAAAGTAGTGTGCCCGACAACACCATCTTGATTGGCCCTCCAAACGCCATCCATTATCCGCTTAACATGCACATCAAATTCCCATCCGTTTGGATTTATTTTCTTTATCAGTTTAACTCGGGGAAAATCCATAAGCATTTTATAATGGGCCATACTATCATGCCCGATTGTTAAATCTTTCGAACTCATTGGATGTGCCAAAGGATTATCCCTTAAATCGATTTGCAACCGTGATAACGGGAGAGTATTGAAAGTTGAATTATAGAGGGCGTAACAGTAGATATATACCCCCGGTGCATACATAGCAGAAGAAAGTAAAATAATTTTCTGTAGTTCAATTTTAGGAAAAGGCCATATATCTCCTTTCTTCCACACGGGTGTTTCTTGTGCCTGAACAAAGGAAATAGAAATAAACAGAGTAGTAATCATCAAAGACTGAATAGCATATTTTTTATATGCGCACATTGTTTTCACCTCGTGCTATCTGTGCATTGGGCTACATTTTGTGGCTTAGGGCATTCAATATGGATACTTTTACCTTCTTCAATACGGCAACAATTAATGCGATTTTGACCTGTCAGTATTTTGATCGTTTCATCTAATTTTACTAGATCAAGTGTTACACTTTTCGCACCAAGGTTTACGGTATTGCGATTTATATCAACACTTGTACCTTTTCTGTGCGAGTTATGGTCTGGTAGCCAATTATGCCTAATATCAAAAATGCCACCACTAATAAGGCTCATGTCGTTAAAAGAAAGATATATATTTGTTGAAGATAGATATACTTCAGCAAGTTCTTTTATCTGATTAAGGAAATTCGGAGTACCATATAAAAAATTAGGATGGTGCTGATCATTGCTCGTATATAGGTAAAATGTCGCATTTGTTTCTAAAGGTGCAAGTCCTACAACCCGCACAAAAACAAATTCTCTCCCCTCTTTTCCTTCATCGGTATTTCGCACAGTAATTACTTCTTCCCCACCGGCTGGTCCGGAAATATAGGTTAAAATCATTTGCCCATTTTCGTCTGTTTGTCCGGAGTAAACATTATACGGCAATGCTACTGTTTCCTTAAAGCGGCCGGTAGGCTTATTCCCATTATGCTGATGTCCTCCAGAATTGGGTACAGGAATAATTTCTGCGGTAAAATTTATATTGGGTGAGGTTTGAATGGTGACAACAGCTTCTGTGCTTCCAACTGTTGCCTGTGGCGTGATAGGAGCAGCGGTAAGTTCCTCAGATTTCAGCAGTAGAACATTCCCCACATT